>NZ_JAVVFL010000029.1:0-14559 GCF_032250635.1 Sulfurimonas sp. | reverse complement strand
TACTCATGTTATACCTCTACTTATTGCAACAGCGAAATTGCGCTGTTTGCCATGTTTTTAGAACTCTCAAAAGCGGCGACATTCGCCTGATAACTTCTAGTTGCTTCCACTAAATCGGCCATTTCGATAACTGGATTAATGTTAGGGTACGCCACATAACCATTTGCATCCGCATCTGGGTGAGAAGGCTCGAACTTTAGGTTTGGCTCTCTGTCATCACGTGAAATCTTGTCAACTATAACGCTCATTATAGCGGGATTTACCTTTTTGCCAAACGCACCCTCATTTAGAGGGTCTTGGTATTTTGCACTCTCGCTCATGCTATCCACCGCTTTGTTGAACTCTTCATTGAAGTTGATTGCCTTAAATACTACCTCTTTGCGTCTGTATGGTCCGCCCTCATCAGTTCTCGTCGTCTGCGCGTTTGCAATGTTTTGTGAAATGGTATTTACACGAACTCTTTGTGCAGAGAGTCCGTAACCGCTGATATCAAAACTGCTTAAAAAATTTGACATAATTTACCTTTAACTAACTTTTGAAGATGAGTCTATAACGCTTTTGAAAATTTCAGAATTTTTCTTCATTGAACTAATCAGAGCGTTAAACATAATGGAGTTTTTACTCATCTCTGTCGTCTCAACATCAAGATCCACGCTGTTGCCGTCGTTTCTTGCCATGTGCCCGTCTCTAAAGAATGTCTTTGCCATAGATGAACTCTTCTCATCAGGCAGAGAGAGATGAGTCTCATTCGTTTGAGCCATCTGCAGCTTTGGAGTGCTCTGGTTTAAGATTTTTTCTCTCTGCTCTGCGAGCGCATCTTCAAAACGTATATCTCTTGGTCTATAAAAAGGAGTGTCGGCATTTGCAATGTTTGAAGATATCATATCCTGACGGATTGCTCTGTAGTCAAGCGCTTTTGCGGCAAGATGGTGTGAAGCTGAAATCTCTATGCTCATGGGAACTCCTTTTTGTTTATCTGTAGCTCTATAAGCAATTAAAGTTCCAGATTTAGTATGCATTCCCATCGAGGACGATGAGAACAATAAAAATAGATGCCTGAAAACTCTTAAGCAGTAATTAATCTTATATGCTTCATAATATTCCCTAAGGTTGCAAGAGTAACCCAAATTTTATTTATACAAGGAGTTCTTATGAAAAGAGCTGGTTTTACTATGATCGAGTTGATCTTTGTTATCGTTATTTTAGGTATTTTAAGTGCTGTTGCGCTTCCAAGATTGGTTGGTGTTGCAGAAGACGCAAGAGTTGGAACGGCTGAAGCTTTCGTAGCTACTCTAAATAGAAGTGCTGGACCTGCAATGTGGTCAAATACAGTCAATAATGCTACTCCTGGTTCAGCAAAAGTAGCGGGCTTAGTGTTATCAGACTATGTTGATATTCCTGCTGGAGTAACAGTTACTGGTGATCTTGCTGCTTGTACTGCAAGTGATGGTAACGCTTCTACCTTTGCTGGTGGTGAGGTTGCTAGATTTACTGCCTTAGCAAATCCTGCAGAGGCTGTTTACTGTGAAGATGGTGATGGTGTAGGTTCACCAAGATTTAGTTTTATGACAGATGACTATAACTTGTCAGTTCAACTAAACTAAAGTTATTTCATTCTTTTTCTCGTTCCCACGCTCCCGCGTGGGAATGCATATATAAAGTAGTTATTTTTAAGTTATTTTCGAATGATTTTAGAATTATTACCCAAGGTTTTTTATGAAATTTTCTCGCGCTTTTACTATTATAGAACTTGTTTTTGTCATAGTAGTTTTAGGCATACTGACAAGTATAGCCCTGCCTAAGTTAAGCGATACTGTTGTGCAAGCTGATATTGCAAAAGGGCGTGGAGATGTTGCAACCATCCGCTCTGCCATTGCGAATGAGAGACAGGGTCAGGTTATCAGAGGGATAACCACCTATATCCCAAGGCTAACACCTTCAACAGCTTCTACAACCCTTTTCACAGGTGATGGTGCGGGTAGAACACTTTTACTGTATGGCATAACAAAAGGAACCGATTCGGGTGAGTGGAATATCACGGGTGACAATGTTTATACATTTACAGTTGGTTCCACATCAACAACTTTTACATATAATCCGGATGCTGGAACTTTTACATGTCCGTCTGGCACGGGTAACTGCAACGCATTAGTTGACTGATTAATTTTTCTCTCGTTCCCACGCTCTCCGTGGGAATGCAGACTATGTCAGTACTTTAAAATAGAGACTCCCACGCAGGAGCATGGGAGCGAGATATAATTTTGCACTACTACAACATAGCACTTCTTAACTCTCCCCTAGAGCCTTTTACCTACCAAAGCCAAAGTATCATAGAAATTGGCACAAAAGTAAAAGTCAAAGTAAGAAACAGAGAGGTTTACGGTGTTTTATTAGCCTCATGCAAAGAGCCGGAGTTTAAAACAAGCGAAATCTTAGAGGTTTGCGACTCGACTTACTCACAAAAACAGATAACACTTGCCCGGTTTATCTCTGCTTACTATTTTTGCTCACTTGGCGAAGCGCTTGGGGTTATGCTGCCATATGATAGTGGTATGCATTCCCACGCTCCGCGTGGGAACGAGATGGATGATAGTAGTCTGTTGCCGCAAATAACTCTCTCAGCCAAACAAAACGAAGCACTGGAATTTTTAAAAAAACACAAAACAGCACTCCTTTTTGGCGATACGGGAAGCGGAAAAACAGAGATTTATATGAAGTATTTTGAGGAGATGATAGCGCAGAAGAAGCGCTCCATATTTCTTATGCCCGAAATCTCCCTCACTCCACAGATGAACCAGAGACTCCATAAGCACTTTGGCGATGCTGTCGTCATGTGGCACTCAAAACTAACACCAAAACAGAAAAAAGAGGCTCTGAGAAAAATTCATGACGGAAGCGCGAAGATTATAGCAGGTCCTCGTTCTGCCCTGTTTCTGCCCGTAAAAGATTTAGGTCTGATTGTTGTAGATGAGGAGCATGATGAGAGTTATAAGGCATCTTCACGCCCTCGTTACAATGCAAGAGACATTGCAATTTATATGGGAAAGATACACGATATTGGCGTTGTTTTGGGGAGTGCGACACCGAGTTTGACAACCTATGTAAAATTTCCGCATGTGAGACTCAGAGGCGGACACTTTAGCTCAAAGAAAGAGTTTGTGTATGAACGCTCAAGCGAAAAACTCTCCCCCATGATACTGACAAGCCTGCAAGAGACACTCAAAGCAAAAGAGCAAGCCATCCTTTTTCTTCCGACACGCGCAAACTTTAAGTACCTTATCTGCTCTGATTGCGGACACACATACAAGTGCGCATTTTGCAGTGTTGGTATGAGTATTCATCAAAAATCGCGTTCGCTCAAGTGCCACTACTGCAACTTTGCTCAGGCAATCCCGCAGGAGTGTTCTGAGTGTAAAAGTCCAAATCTTATTAGCTCAAGACTTGGAACGGCGGAGGTTGTCAAAGAGATACAGAGCGAGTTTGATGAGGTAAATGTAGAGCAGTTTGACAGAGATGTCATTACAACCGCAAACAAGCTCAAACGTGCTCTTAAGAGATTTAACGACAAAGAGACAGACATACTTGTTGGAACGCAGATGATCAGCAAAGGGCATGACTACCACGGTGTCTCTTTAGCCGTTGTTTTGGGGCTTGATAATATTCTGGGCATGAGTGACTACAGAGCTAGAGAAAAAGCATTGTCTACACTTGTTCAAGTAGCGGGAAGAAGCGGGAGAAAAGAGAGTGCAAAAGTGCTTGTTCAAACATTTAACGAGAGTTTTTTTAGCGCATTTGTGGGCAGATATGAGGATTTTTTAGAAGATGAGAAAGAGTATAGAAAAGAGCTCTACCCGCCCTATAAAAAACTGTGCCGCATTCTCTTTTCACACAAAAACGGTATAAAAGCGCAGGAGGCGATGCAGCAGATGCAGGAGTCTTTGAGAGTGTTCTCAAACGTAGAAATAGTCGGGTTTGGAAAGTGCGGTATTGAGCGGGTTGCGGATAAGTATAGGTTTGAGATACTTCTGCGCTCTGACAAAAGCACCGACATTATCAAAGCAGTCTCTGCATGCAAGATAGAGATGGCAGAGGTAGATATGGATCCTATTGAGTTTGGATAAAAAATAAAAGTCTTCATATAACTTCGTCGTTGCAGAACGCGTCACATACTAGAGTATGCTTCCTTGTTTGCGCCTAGAATTTACATAAATCTTTTTATTTTTTTAAAGAGAGTGTTGATTGTCAAAAAACCAGTAAAACGCCATCATAACGCCCGTAGTTTTTTGGTAGCTCTCATCAAACATAAACTCTTTTGCCTCTTTGGTAGGAACATAGACGACCTCAATATCCTCTTCGTCTAGTCCGCCGCCCTCGTTTACCTTCATGGAGCCGTCGCAGATGGCATAGTAGAGCGTTTGAAAGGTTCCTGATATTCCCACGCTTGTGTAAAAAGAGCTTATTTTTTTGAGACTCTCTACGGGTATGTTATAGCCGCACTCCTCTAAAACTTCCTCTCTGGCAATCTCGGCAAGGCCTTTGTTTTTATCTACTATTCCCGCGCACAGCTCGTACATCATGCCGTTGTTGGGATTTTTGTTAAGCACCGTTGCTCTAAGCTGTTTTACCAAAACAAAAGAATCTTTTTCTCTGTGCCAGAGTAAAACAGCAACGCTGTCATGTGTTACAACAGCTTCCCATTTTCTGCTAATGCCCTTAGCGGAGTAGTTTATTAATATGGGTTTTACGAAGCTTGGCTCTTTAAGAGTCTGAATTGAGTCTATCTTGTACACAAAACTCTCCATTATAAAAGTAACAAACACTCTGAGGTGTCCCGAGTTTTGCGTGTTTTGTCTCGTTGGCAATATGCAGATTTATGCTCTCATCATAGTTTGATTTTAGCTGCAAGAAGGCTGTTTTGTCTTTGCCGGAGAGCTTTTTGGTTGCCACTTGAACGACGCGAAGAGGATCAATGGCTTGATTATTTTTATAGAGTCCAAAATGCAGATGCGGACCTGTCGAGAGACCCGTGCTTCCGACATAACCAATAATCTGTCCTTTTTTCACATAAGACCCCTTTCTGATCCCTTTTCTAAATGAATTTTGATGAGCATAGAGAGACATATAACCATCTTCATGCTGCACTTTTATCAGTTTTCCATATCCTCTTGTTTGCCCGATAAATACAACTCTACCGCTTCCAGCCGCTGCAATGGGTGTGCCTCTTGAAGCTGCATAATCAACTCCCAAATGGGCACGGTATTTTTTTAAAACAGGATGAAATCTTCTTTTTGTAAAGCGCGAAGATATTCTTGCACTTCTCACCGGATTTCCAAGCAAAAACCCCTCTATCTCTTTGGCATCTTGGTTGTAAAATCTACCATCATCATTTAGATAGATATAGTGTTGTTTACCTCTCATCTCTATCATGGCAGCTTTTAGAGTAGGCATTGAAAAAGGTTTTCCAAGACGATATTTCTGTTCATATACCATAGCAAGTCTATCGCCTTTGCGAAGGTCTCTTTTGAAGTTGAGCGAGTGTTTAAAACTTGAGACAAATATGGTCGCAAGCTTTACGGAGCCAGTCTCTTTTACGATGTCAAGATAGGGAGAGTGCTCTATTTTAAGAGTAAAAGCCTCCGTTCTTGTTTCACTGACAATGGGCACAGTTTCAAAAAAGTACTCCCCGTTATGCTTATATATATGGATCTGCAACTCATCGTTTAGAGGTATAAAAATCTGAGAGATTTCACCGTTTTTCTCTTTTGAGATTTGGTAGTGGACACCCGAATAGATCTCTTCGGTAAGTTGTTGTTCATCTTGGTCTAAGTTGTAGTAAAGAGGTCTAAGAGGAAGTGAGTTCTTCTCTAAAAACATCAGGTAAGTCTCGCCGTTACTCCAACGGGAAGTCTCAACCTCTGCCCCAAAAATAGATGTCACAAATAAAAAAAAGATAAATAATTGTCTCATAAATATAACCGTAAATATAAAATTTTTCAAAATAATTTTAAAACTCTAACAAAATTTGCCTTAGTGTGAGGTTTGTTTGCTATAATCGCACTATATTATTTATAAAGTAGAAAAATGAAGCAGATAATTGTTTTTTTAATTATAGCCTTAGAGCTTTTTGGAGTTGTTGTGAAATCCACTGTCGTGGGAATCAATGATGATGCAACCGAAGTTACGATTGAAATTGAGAAGATTGATGTAGGAGTTAGCGGCTTTATCGTTCATGGGATTGATGAAGAGCATAAGACTATTTTAAAAAATGCCGTGGTGAAGAGTTTTGATGAGAGTAGTAAAACGGCAAAAGTAGCCCTTAGCGAGTTTAATGCACTAAGCAGTAGTGCTTTGCCAAATGGAAAATGGGATGTTAAGGTCGGTGACACCGCTGTTTTGGCTTTTGGATATACAAGAGCTCTCTTGATTGCTCCAAACGAAGATATTTACTACAGAGTGACAAAAAGCTCCAATATTCAGTGGATACACCCTGATATTTTTGCCACCATCCTCTCATTTAACGGACACCCTACGCCACTTAGAAGTGATTTTACTGAGATGAGTTCAAGCAGTTCTGTCGGTTTAGTATTTATATATTTGAACGAGAGAGTCTATACGCTGGATGCAAAAAGTTTTAAAATATTGGCTATTACGGATGCAAAGTTAGAGCAAAAAGAGCTGAATCTTCCTTTTTATATGAGAGTTCCTGAAATCGACGCCAATTGGTGGGGAGAGGGAAGTGACGAGCTTGAAGAGTATGAGCCTCACTACTATGAACTTATGGTAAAAGCAAATCCAAACAACAAAGAACTTTACGAAATAGTAAAAAGCGGCGGCGAAAAACTCGAAGATATAGTTGAAGAATTTGATTTTGAAGGGAAAAAAAGATGATAGAAAAAAAACATTTGGACTATTTTAGTCAAGTTGTCGGCAATGAAAATATCTATAGCGACAAAGCACATCTAATAGCATACTCTTACGATGCTACACGTGAGCATTTTGAGCCCGATGCCGTTATTTTTCCAAGAGATGAAGATGATATAAGCAAGATTTTAAAGTACTGCAACGAACATAGAATCATCATAGTTCCTCGCGGTGCGGGAAGCGGTTTTACGGGCGGAGCACTTCCAAGCAGCGGGGGAGTTGTCCTCGCTATGGAAAAGCATATGAACAAAATCTTAGAGATTGATATGAAAAACATGGTTGCAGTCGTTCAGCCGGGTGTTATAAACATGGACCTGCAACGCGCCGTTGAAGAGGTTGGACTCTTTTACCCGCCAGACCCGGCAAGCCAGGAGTACTCAAGCATCGGCGGAAACGTAAGCGAAAATGCAGGCGGAATGAGAGCTGCAAAATACGGAATAACAAAAGATTATGTCATGGCAACGCGCGCGGTACTTCCAAACGGCGACATTATAAAAGCCGGAAAACGAACCATAAAAGATGTGGCAGGCTATAACATTAGCGGCATCTTGATAGCTTCTGAGGGAACTTTGGCTGTGCTTAGTGAAATAACTCTAAGACTTATTCCAAAACCTAAAATGACAAAAACTGCGATGGGAGTTTTTAACAGTGTTCATGATGCCATGAATGCAGTGTATAAAACTATGGCAAGCGGCATAACGCCTGTTGCTATGGAGTTTTTGGACAACTTGACTATCCGTGCGGTTGAGCAGACTTTTAGCAAAGGACTTCCTGTGGATGCGGGAGCGCTTTTGGTGACTGATGTTGATGGAAACTTAGAAGAGGATCTTGATTTTCAGCTTGCCGTGATTGAAAAGGTTTTTAAAGAGAATGGTTGTTATGAGTTTAAAATCGCAAAAGATAAAAAAGAGGCGGCTGATCTCTGGTTTGCAAGACGTAATGCTTCTCCTGCACTGAGCGTTTATGGAAGTAAAAAACTAAATGAGGATGTAACAGTTCCGCGCTCAGCCCTGCCTGAACTTTTAGAGAAGTTTTATGCCATAGCCGATAAATACAATGTTAAGATTCCATGTTTTGGGCATACCGGAGATGGTAACGTGCATACAAACGTCATGGTTGACGGCAAAGACCCTGAGCAGGTAAAAATCGCTTATCAGGCGATAGAAGAGGTATTTCAAGCGACTATTGATTTGGGCGGAACTCTGAGCGGCGAGCATGGTATAGGTCTTGCAAAAGCACCATATATGTCGATGGCATTTACACCCGAAGAGATGGCGCTTTTTAAGTCGATAAAGATGGCGTTTGATCCAAACAACATTTTAAACCCCGCAAAGATGGGATTGAATTAATAATCCTCTCTTCCTTATCTTTTTTAAAACGAGTTTTTCATATCCCCGTTTTTTAACAGACTCTCATTGAAGCATACGACTTGGTTCCTTCCGTGCTCTTTTGCATGGTAGAGAGCAATATCTGCATATTTGATACACTTCCAAATACTATTACTGTCATCAGGAAACATAACTGCTCCGACACTTAGTGTCTTGGTAAATGTTTCAGAACCTGCAGAGATGCTCTGCTTTGCAAAGTTTACACGAATCTTCTCGGCAACCTCTTTAATATGCGCTTTGTCGCAGTTATGTAGAAGTACTATAAATTCTTCTCCGCCGAATCTAATGGGAATATCCGATGAGCGGATAGACTCTTTTATAACTCTTGATACTACCCTGATAGCCTCATCCCCTATATCATGACCGTAAGTGTCATTGATCATCTTAAAGAAGTCTATGTCAATCATCAGGATGCCGTAAGGTACTTTGCTTCTAAGTGCCTGGGGAATCGCGGTCTCTGCAAACTCATCAAGATATTTTCGGTTAAACATTCCCGTTAATTGGTCAACTCTTGCCATCCTATTTAGTATCTGCATCAGCTTTTTGCTAACAATTGCAGGTCTGGCAGTAGCTATATAGTCCTCTATTAAGCCCACTATATTTCTAACTCTAAGGCTTTCTTCTTTATCTTTAGTCACTATCGAGATTATAAGATTTAGTTCATTTGAGATCGAGTATGGGATGCAGAGATACTCCAAGCTCTCCTCATGAAATTTGCTGCATGTCTCATCAAAAATTGTTGAGTCTACTATACTGTTTATACGGTCTGCTCTACATTGACTATCAGGACTATTTGCTAGATCACAGTGACAGCCATTTACGCTGTAAACAACTTCTTTTATACCGCTGGTACTGTCTGCCTCAATAATAGTGAAATCATCAATTTTAAATTTTGTTTTAAAGAGATAGGCAAGCCTCTCATAAATATCTTCAAGGTTTTCATCATGCTCTATTGTCTGCTTAAATTTATAGATCTCAGAGAGCTTGTCTATGGTATCGTTAATGTTTACGAGAGGGTCATGCGATACATTTTTGCTTTTATTTTGAAGGAATATATAGACTTTTTTGTCTATCTCTTCAAACACTTTTTGAAGCTTCTCTAGCAGAGAGTTAAGCATAGTTGCAACAGACTTACTCTCAACCATATCCCCGCCGTCAACTCTTTTTGAGTAGTTTCCGTTGTATGCAGCTAACATTACGTCTCTAATAGAGTAGAAGATATTTACGTAAGGTTTTAAAAATTTATTTACTACTATAAGTACCGCAATCATTATAAGAACAGCAAGTAGAGCCGTATATCCTACAGTGGCAAAACTGCTTCCTCTTATATCGCTGATATCTATAACCATACTGATGGCTCCTAGAACCTCACCCTCTTTGGCATTATGACATGACATACAGTTTGTTGCACCAAATGCTGAAGCTTTAAAGGGTATGGTCATACGCAGAGTACTTTTACTAGCGGTTTCAGTCATCTCTTCTACTGTTTTTCCGCTTCTAAGTACTCTTTTGTCAATATTGTCACGAGCAATTTCATTATTGAAGCCTTCACCATACTGTTCAATTACCGTCGGGGATCTTGCAATCCATAGTGCGCTTACGTTCTCGATATTTTCTATTTGGTTAATAAAATAGAGGCGCTTGTCCATTATGCCGTTGATCATATGAGCAGTTAGTCCGCTCTTTACGACCTCTGCGGTAAGCATCGCTCTTTTCTCTGCACTTTGAATGCCGAAGTTTCTAAAACTAAGTGAAACAATAATAATCATCGATATGAAAAATATTAGAAACAACCCTGATAGAATCAGTGTAACTTTTTGCCTTGTACTCATATACGATCCCTTTGTGTTTTGATGGAGGTCTATTTGTGATATAATTTTTCCTTATTATATCACAGAGATAAAATATAATCACTCTCTTTATAATAAAAAAAACTAAAAAAAATAAAAAGGTGTTTTTTTTGACTGACATTACCAGAAAAATATATACTCAAGTAAAACTTTTTATAACTTCTTTTATAGATAGAGATCTTACTTTTTATGCTGCGAGTCTTAGTTTTTATACAATTTTTACGCTTATACCGCTTCTTATAATCGTACTTACACTATTTACATCAATGCCAAACTTCTCAGAGCACTACGGGAAGATCCAAGAGTTTATTTTTTCAAACATTATGCCTGTTAATTCTGAGGCACTGATGGGTCATATAAACTCATTTTTGCAAAATTCTGTTGAGATGAGCATGATAAGTTTTGTGGCTATCATCGTATCTTCACTTCTCTTTTTTCAAAACTTCGAGTATATCGCCAATAAGATATTTCATGCAAAAAAGAGGGGGCTTTGGCAGTCTGTCACTACATTTTGGACTCTTTTGACACTAACACCTATAGGACTTGGAGTCTCTTTTTACATAACCGGTTATGTTGCTTCTTTGATGGCAGACAGCGAGTATACATCGGGGATAAATATTTTGCCGTATGTTCCGTATCTCATTATTTGGGCGCTGTTTTTTCTTATATTTCAGATATCTGCCAATACAAAAATTCACACAAAAGCTTCATTAATAAGCTCGTTTGTAGTCTCAGTAGTCTTTAGCATTGCTAAAAACGGCTTTATCTACTACGTTTTTTATAACAAGGCCTATGCTACGATGTATGGCTCTTTCTCCATAGTTATGTTTCTGTTTTTGTGGATATATGCGTCGTGGATAATCTTTGTCTATGGGCTAAAACTGTGCTACATGATAAATCGCGTATATGAAAAGAGAGCTGCCAAAGAGCAAGAGCGCGTAGAGAACTCTCCTGCTAAAGATAGCTCCGAGACTAAGCAGGATATAGAAGAGAAAAAGATATTTGTTTAAGCTTACAAGAACTCCTTCTTTGCCTAGTTTTAGAAGCCAAAGAAGAGCAGGGTCGAAAAGATTTCCCACTCCTAAGAGATGTAAAAATATGCTTAGCGGATAAAAGAGAGTAAAAAGCGACGTCCAGAGAATTGAGAGCGGATGGTAGATGCTGAAGTTCTCAAATATAGCCAGAGAGAAGGGAAGCATCAAGAGATAGACCCAGATGGGCAGAAGTAAAAATTGCCATATTTTGCTCAGGTTTTTAAAGTAGATCAAAAATAGGAATATGTAAAAAACTCCGCTTGAGGAGAGCCAAAAACCAAGGGAGAAGAAGAGCCTTGGAAAGAGAGATAAAAGAAGCAAAATAGTTAAAAACAGAGTCTGCATGGAGATTATTTTAATGCCCCTGTCATAAAGCACAAAACCGACAACCAGCATTCCAAAAGCGCGGATAAGCGATGGCGGCGAATCCAAAAAGAGCGTATAGGCAAAAAGTAGTAATCCAACAGCTAGGAAGAGATCGGTTTTTGCATTTCTGTAGGGAAAAAATCTATTTTGCATAAAAGCGTAAAGCGGGCGAAACAAAAAGAACAAAAGTGCACTGAGAACTCCAAGATGAAAACCGCTAATGGCGAGAAGATGCGAGACTCCCAGAGTTGAAAAAGCGCTTTGGAGGCTGTAATCTAAGGGAGTTGCGCTATAGAGAGCTTGGTAGATATTTGCAATCTCCTTCTCTTTATGTGAGGCTAAAATATAGGCGTTTAGGTTCTGTTTTGTGCTCTTCTCTTCGTTTATGTCAATGATTTTACTCGGTCCGTAAAATGTTGTAAGGTATGTGTAAAAGGTTAAATCTTTAGGCCAAATCTCAAGAGAAATCTCTTGGTTTTTAATGTTTTGAAGCGATTTTTTGGCTGTTGTATAAAAAACAATACCCTCAGAACTTTTTAGTTTTAGTACTTGATATGTTCTGTTGTTCTTAGTTTTGGTGTACTGTTTTAAAACGGTTGCATCCACAAGAGCTGAGTCAAAAACTATAAACTCTTGGTAATTTTTGTACTCTAGAAGAAGCGAGACGAGAAGAATAAAAAAAGAGAGTAAGACAAAGAGTAGAGAGTCTCGCTTTGAGGTAAAAAGCGAGACTCTCTCTAGCATCTATCTAGAGCGGCGGCATAGATATGGAATCATTGCCAATGTTAATATTTGCAGACCGTGTGTCCACATTTTCAAAAACAGTTTCAATCCCTTTTGAGAAAGATTCTGCATTGACAAAACGGGTAAGCTTTTTCTGAAACATAAGATGAACAACGCCCGTAGGTCCATTTCTCTGTTTGCCTATAATCACCTCAGCCTTCTCCTCTTCCCTCTCAACATAAGTAGGTACAAACTCTTTGCCCTCTGCTTTTGCAGCTTTTTCGCGCTCTTTTTCCTCTTTGTAGAGATAAACGTCGTCGCGGTAGACAAAGAGGATAATATCCGCATCCTGCTCAATAGAACCAGATTCACGGATATCGCTAAGCATAGGGCGTTTGTCGTTTCTGCTCTCAAGTCCGCGGTTAAGCTGAGAGAGCGCAACGATAGGCATTTTGAGTTCACGAGCAAGCATCTTAAGCCCGCGGGAGATCTCTGAGACCTGCAGGTGTCTGTCTTGTTTGCCGACTCCCTGCATGATTTGGAGGTAGTCGATTACGGCTATCTCTATCTCAGGGTGCTGGTTTTTTAGTTTTCGCAGTTTTGAGCGGAGCTGGTTAATGTTTATGCTACCTTGGTCATCAACGAAAAGTTTTGCAAAATTCATCTTGTCAATCGCTCCGTTTAACGAACTCCACTGATCATCATTCATGTCTCCGACACGCAGTTTTTGAAGAGGAATCGATGTCTGGATGGAGAGAAGTCTAAGCATCAGCTGTTCAGCAGGCATCTCAAGCGAGAAAAACGCAACGCCTTTTCCTTGCATGATAAGACTGTTTACGGTGTTGAGTATAAAAGATGTTTTTCCCATGGCAGGACGGGCGGCGATTATAACAAGGTCGCCTTTACCAAAGCCTGTCGTCATCTTGTTTAGCTCATGAAAACCGGTATCAACCCCGACAAGCACGTTGTTGCCGCGCGCTTTCATCTCTTTGATGTACTCCATCGTGTCAAAGGTCATCTTCGGAGAGTCTTTGAAGTCGCTTGTCTGGTTGTCTTGGGTTATCTCATAGAGTTTTTTCTCTACAATGTCGATAACTTCCGCGCTTGTGAACTCCTCTTCTACCGTTACTCTTTTTATCTCTGTTGTCAGTGTTAAAAGATGGCGTTTTAGAGATTTGTCTTTTATCTCATCGACATACGCTTTGGTGTTTGAGATAGGGTTTGCCGAGAGAATCTCCAGCATAACACTCTCATCAAACTTTTTCATCTTGATAAGCTCTTTTTTGATGAACTCCTCATCAATGGGCTGATCTTTTTGCAGAAGAAGAGTCATCGCTTTAAAGATGTCTTGATGAGCAGGAAGGTAAAAATCATCCTGTCTCAAGGCAACGCTAAGTTCGTCAAATTGGCTTGGTTCAAAGACTATTGAACTTAAGATGCTTCGCTCAAAAGCTAGATTGTATAAGTTTTCTTGCATCACTCTGTCTCTTTCGCCATTTTTTCTACTTCTTGAACAAATCTGTCCACAAGTTCGCTCTCATCAAGATTTGCTACAACCTCGCCTTTAACCATAATAAGTCCTTTGCCTTTGCCGTACGCGATAGCTACATCCGCATGAGCCGCTTCGCCTATGGCATTTACGACGCATCCCATAACAGAGACGTTAAGCGGTGCTTTTATATGTGTGGTTCGTCTCTCTATTTCGCCCACGGCACTTACCAAATCAGCCTCGATGCGTCCGCATGTAGGACATGAAATAATATTTAGCCCGTCCTTTGCCGCTCCGCTGTCTTTTAGGATTGCACGAGCGACATTTATCTCCTCTTCAAGCTCTCCCGTAATGCTTACGCGCATAGTATCGCCGATACCATCAAGAAGAAGTGCGCCAAGTCCGATAGAGCTTTTAACAGTTGCATGAAACAGGGTTCCTGCCTCTGTAACCCCAAGATGAAATGGGTAGCTGTTTTTTGGACGCAGCATGCGATAAGCATCGACCGTTCTCTGAACATCGCTGGCTTTTAAAGAGATTTTGATGTCATCAAATCCCAGATCTTCTAAAAATTTGATGTTGTACTCGGCTGATGCCACCATACCCTCAGAAGTTTGCCCGTACTTGTTTAAAAACTCTTTTTCCAAACTCCCGGCATTTACACCGATTCGTATAGGAATATTACGAGCTTGACATGCTTTTACAACCTCTTTAACACGCTCTTTTGAGCCGATATTTCCCGGATTTATGCGTATGCAGTCAACTACTTCAGCGGCAATAAGTGCGAG
>NZ_JAVVFL010000247.1:0-2499 GCF_032250635.1 Sulfurimonas sp. | reverse complement strand
TGATCTGACAACGATTGAAAAAAGATTAATAAAGGGAATCGCATTTAATAATGCCCATTATCAAACTGTGTTTAAAGAGTTGGATATCGTTGTTATTGTTCATGGAGGCGCGTATAAGTTTTTTGTAAAAGATATCTCAAAAACAAAATGCAAAGAGGATAAAAAACTCCAGGCAAAAGCAAAAGAGATACATGAGAGACTCGCATCGCTTGTAAAAACATATAGTGTCAAATTTTTAATGTGCGGCGTTGGCATGAAAGCCAGAAATATAGCAAAAGAGAATATTTTAGAGTTTGTAGAGGTAATACCAAGTGCAATGATAGGTCTTATCGATGCTCAAAATGACGGATATGCTTTTGTTCCAATAGATTAATGTCGTACTAAAATTTTATGTTAAATAAAGCCCTGCCTATATTTCTGGTAATAATAGCCATATTGGTATATATACTTCTCTCGTTTAGGTATGCGATAGATAAGCAAAACGTCAGCTACATCTTAGATAAATTTGTATTGGCGTTAGAGTCTGAGATAAAAAACGAGAAGATTGATGCGCTTAAGATGGCAATAGCACTCTCAAAAAACAGCGCTTTAGTTGATACTTTGGAAAATGAGGATGAGGATCTCGGCTATAAGATTCTCTCCGGAATTACACAAGAGATAAAAAATTACACCCAAAAAGATATTAAAGTTCAGATACTCACACATGATTACCATATCTTTGCAAGAAGCTGGGACGATATCTATACGGGTATGCCGCTTGAAGATTTTAGAAGCGACCTTCAATATTTTAGCTCTCACAATACTCCACGCACATCCATTGAGACAGGACGAATGTTAAGCATTAAGACTACAGTGCCTGTTTATAGAGACAAGACTCTTTTGGGTTTTGTTGAGATTATAAGTTTTTTTGACTCTATAACAAGCTTTTTTAAAAAGATAGGTGTTGATCTTTATGTGTTGATGGATGATAAGTATTACGATATAGCCGTTTTTATGCAAAACAATGAGACTGTTGATAGGTATATCATGGCAAATAGAAACTATAATCATAACAACATAGACCTTCTTAGAAAAATCGATTTTAAAGAACTTAAAGTAAACAGAGCAATCACTCTTGATGATGATTATGTATTTTGCGAAAATATAAAAAACGGCAACTCCGAATCAATAGGACTATTTGTGTTTGTGTTAACAAAGAGGTATCTTGAGTATTTCAAAGAGGAGAATGATGAAACCTCATTTTTTATCAACTTTACAAAAAAAGCTCTTTATGATGTTGTAAGAGATGAGCAAAATGATGTTAGGGTTAAAGAGTTTGAGGATATAAAATCACTTATGACAATGAAAGACGAGATGCCCGTGAATATGCAAAACGAATATATAAAACTTGGGTATGAGAAGTTAAACGAATATACGAAAGAGGAGCTTATAGAGCTTATTTTAGAGCAAAAAATCATAAAGAAAGTGGATGGAAAAATAAAATGAAGATTTTGTTACTAGAAGATGAATTTTCACTCAGAATCAGCATAAAAGAGTTTTTGGAAGATATGGAGTATGAGGTAGATGATTATGCCGATGGAATGGAAGCACATGATGCAATCTACTCAAAATCTTATGATTTACTCCTCTTAGATGTCAATGTTCCTTCAATGGACGGATTTGAGCTTTTGCAAAGCATACGTAAAGAGGGGATTAAAATCCCTGCCATTTTTTTAACATCCATGATAGATGTACAAAACCTAAACGAGGGGTATAAAAAGGGGTGCTGTGACTATATTCGCAAACCTTTTGATCTCTTGGAGTTGGAGCTTAGAATTAAGCAGGCGGTAAAGAGTTTTTATCTTCAAAACGATGAGCTTATGGTACTTGGCGAAGATGTATTTTATGACATGTTAAAAGGCAAGTTAACTCATTGCTCCAAAGAGATTATTCTTAGAAAGATTGAAAAAGACATCCTTGAAGTTCTTATCAAGAACAAAAACAGTGTTGTCTCTATGCAGATGTTTCAAGATGAGGTGTGGGGTGATTATGTAGAGCCATCGGCCATCCGCGTTCAGATAAACAACCTAAAACAAAAACTTCCCGACGCAATCATACAAAACAGAAGAGGTTTAGGATATATCATTGAGAGATAAAAGTTATGCTATAACCTACGCATACATATATACTGCTCTTGTTGCGGTAATCCTGCTTGCACCGCTGTTTATCTATACGTCATACATGAAAAAAGTGTATGATATAAAAAATGAGTTTGAACTTAAAAACAGGGCACTTCTAATAATTAAGCTTATGCAAGAGCATAATTCGGATGATGAATATTTTGAGTACCCAAGATTTAAAACATTCAAATCAGGTCTTTATGATATCAGACAAAAAGAGATTTTCTCGCTTATAAAAGAGCCTGTTAAATACTTTATAGAGGGTTATCAAGTAGAAGATAAGAGAGCCTATTATGTCATGACACTTCCGCAAGAGAGATATTTTGGTGCAAAGTACCTT
>NZ_JAVVFL010000246.1:0-2501 GCF_032250635.1 Sulfurimonas sp. | reverse complement strand
AATTCTATTATATTTATTTACTCAACGATTGTAAAATTATTTTTCGGTCTTCCTATGTGAAATCCTTGAAGATAATCCACTCCCATCTCTTTGAGTGTTTTAACGATCTCTTCATCCTCTACGTACTCTGCAACCGTTTTAACATTAAGCTCTTTTGCAAGCGTGAGTATACTGTGGACGAATGCTTTATCTTTTTTATCTTTATTTATATTTATAATAAACTCACCATCTATTTTAAGATAGTCAATAGGAAATTTTTTAATATAATGAAAAGAGGAGAAGCCTGAACCAAAATCATCTATAGCAAACTTGTAACCCGCTATCTTTAGGTTCATTACAAATTTTTCCAAAAGAGCGAAGTTTTTAACGGTTTCTCTCTCTGTTATTTCAAAAACAATATTGTCTCTGGATATATCATACTGTTTTATAAGCTGTGTTATTGAATCTGCATAATTACCTACAATAAGAGATTTTGGGGATAAATTTATAAACAAAATTCCCTGATAATTTTCTTCTTTTATCTTCATAAATGCATTCTCTATTACCATTAGATCCATGCGGTTGATGATACTCATGCTCTCTGCAACTTCTATAAACTCATACGCTGAAACTACCTTGCCGTCTACTTCAATCCTCATAAGAAGCTCATGTATCTCATTTTTGCCGCTAACTGTGGTTTGAATCGGCTGAAAATACGGAACAATGCGATTATTTGCAACAGCATCTATAAGAAGCGAAGACTTCGCTGTTTGTTCTTTTATAACAGAGACAATATCATCTCCTGAAGGAACTCTAATGCTGTTTTTGCCATCCTCTTTAGCTTTATACATCATTCCATCAGCTATTACAAAAAGCTCTTTTTGTGTTTTTGCATGCTCAGGATAGATGGATATTCCGATAGAGACTGTAACACCTGCATGACTTCCATCACTAGTTAAGAGTTTAAAATCTTCTATTGACCTTGCTATCTTGTGAGCAACTGCAAGAGCACCCTCTAACCCACACTCAGGTAAAATCAAAGTAAACTCATCACCGCCGTAGCGCGAGAGTATATCTTCACTTCTTTTTGATGATTCAAGAACTCTAGAAAACTCTTGTAGATACAAATCTCCAAAAGAATGCCCATATCTGTCATTAATAGGTTTAAAATTATCACAGTCTATAACCATAAGAGCAAATTCGTATCCATGAGCCTCTGCACGCTTTATCTCATACTCTAAAAAGTCAACAAATACACGCTGGTTGAAGAGTCCTGTAAGCGGGTCATGTGCTGCGTAGTACTCTAAATCATTTGTATATTTATTTATAGCTTTAACCGAACCGACCAGATTTGCCATAGTTGTTAAAATACTGTCTATTACTATATGTTTAATAGGATCTGTTGCCATCTCTGACTGTATGCTAAGTCCTACAATTCCGCCTATTTTTGGAGTGTCCAAAAAGAGAGATTTTGTTCTGTGTGCAAAATTTCCATAGTCTTTTACCGTAATACAACTATTGTAATCAGATACATTATGACGAATCGTGTAGTCGGTATAACCCAAAAAGTGATTGCTTGATTGGACGGACTCTCTTACATACTCTTCAAATCGCACTTTTACATCGGCATCAGGAATACCAAACCAGAAAATATCGACTTCAAACTGATCATCACCGATTCTAAAAATAGTCATAAGCGTATAAGTCGGCATAATCTTGTTTATGTCTATCAGAAGTTCACTAATGAAATCACGCCAATCTTGAACGACTTCCGAAGTTATTATGAATTTATCAAGCAGCTGTACCTCAAACTCAAGCAAATCTTTGTCAACTGCTATTGTTTTTAGTTTTTGAGCCAGTTCATTTACATTTAAAATAATCGCATTAATCTCATCAAACCTTGAATCTATGTCGGTAGGGTCAAACTCTTTAAAATCTTCAACCGAGTTAATGGATTGTACTTTTTTGTTGAAAAGCTTAAGTGACTGGGTTATTCTTGATGTGGTGTATCTAGAACTTATAAATGCGACAAATATAAAAATCGGCAATACGATTAAGAAAAAATAGACATAATCCAAAAATGTCTCTTTTATAACTTCAACAAAATTTTGCTCTACATCTATTAAACCCAGTGTATCACCGACATTTGCGTTTACATGGCAGCTTAAGCACTCCTTTTTTGCATTGAGAGGCAAAAGGTTTCTTATTTTGCCCATATCGCTAATGGTTACCTTTTCCCCGCTTATTAAAACAGAATTTGCCAAATCATCTCTTGGATTTTCCGGCACCTCTCCAAAAAGCTCTTTTATTTTATCTGTACGGTATATGTTTACGGAGTAGCGACTCTCATCAAAGTTTTCCTTGAGTGAGTGCATAAAATCATTTAAGTCTTCTCTGCTCCACCCTTTTTTCATAACTTGATACATTGAGGAAAAAATTTGGTTTGAGACGGTGTTGGCATTTTTAATGGCATTTTCTCGTGCAAGCGTCGTATGAAGATAGGCCGTAAAAACTAAAACTAC
>NZ_JAVVFL010000028.1:0-14807 GCF_032250635.1 Sulfurimonas sp. | reverse complement strand
CCCCGCAACCGATGTAACAGAGGGCGAAAACATTGTCTATGTAAGCGGTAAACAGGTTAGCCCGAGAGATAAATATACGGTAATTGTTTACAACAAACCAAAGGGTGAACTTGTAACAAAAAGCGACCCAAAGGGCAGAAGAACTATATATGACAGCTTAAGTAAAGAGTATAAACATTACATCCCGGTAGGAAGGCTTGACTATGCGTCGGAAGGAGTTCTGCTTCTAACCGACGCTTCAAGGGTCGCATCTGCTCTTATGGAGTCTGATCTTGAGAGAATCTACAAGATTAAGATAAAAGGCGAGGTTACTCCAGACATGGAGGACGCGATGCTTAAGGGAATGACGCTCGATGATGCATCTGCGGGCGGGCACTCCCACTCTAAGGTCATGGCTATGGAGTTTAAACCTTTTATAGGGTATAAAGTCCAGAAAAATCAGCCGAACTATTCAATCCTTAAAGTGGCTCTTAGCGAGGGGAAAAACCGCGAACTAAGAAGATTTTTTGCCCACTTTGGCGCAGAGATAGTAGACCTTAAGAGAATCAGTTTTGCAGAGGTTGAGCTCAACAATCTTCCTGAGGGAAAGGTTAGATTTTTAAGTCGCAGCGAATACTCCGCTCTCTCAAAATTTTTAAAAGATGAGAAAAAATCAGAACTCAAAGAGCTTAGAGAACTAGGCAAGAGTGATGAAAAAAGAAGTTTTAAGAAGGATGAGGGCAAGGGCTTTAAGAAGAGCGAAGGCAAAGGTTTCAAAAAAGAAGAGAGTAAAAGTTTTAAAAAAGATGGAAAAAAGAGTTTTAAAAAAGATGAGAAAAAACCAGATTTTAAAAGCAAAAAGCCGATTAACAAGAAGCGTTAAAGTTGGCTGATTTTACGCATCTTTTACGCCCCCAATCTTTTGACGAGCTTATCGGACAGAAACATTTAAGCGCTAAAGATGCACCGCTGAGAGTCTTGTGTGAAAAAAATGCCTTGGGACACAGCTTCTTTTTTGGACCCTCAGGCTGCGGAAAAACCTCCATCGCAAGAATTATCGCCAAAAAAATGCAACTCCCTTTTTATGAGTTTAATGCCACAAGCATCAAGATCGAGCAGTTAAGAAAGATTTTTGAACAGTACAAGAACACGCTGCAAAGACCTCTGATTTTTATAGACGAAGTGCACCGTTTGGCAAAAAACCAGCAAGAGGTTCTACTGCCTGTAATGGAGAACAACTCTGTTGTGATTATCGGTGCCTCTACAGAGAACCCGTTTTTCTCGCTAACATCTGCAATCCGCTCCCGCTCCATGCTCTTTGAACTCTACCATATAACAAACGAAGCACTTGAAGAGCTGTTGCAAAAAGCACTCTCAAGCGGCTCGTTGACATGTGATGAAGATGCGGCAGAGTATCTCGTACGCAGCAGCGGCGGTGACGCAAGAGCGATGCTTAAACTACTCGAATTTGCCTCAACTATAGACTCTCATGTAACGCTGGCTATCTTAAAATCACTCAGACCCAATGCTCTAAGTGCCGGAAGCAGCGAAGCAGGTGTACATTACGACCTAACAAGCGCCATGATTAAATCCATCAGAGGTTCAGACATGGATGCCGCTATCTACTATTTGGCACGCTTGATTGAGGGCGGTGAGAGCGCTGATTTTATTGCCAGAAGACTTGTCATATTGGCTAGCGAAGACGTAGGAAATGCAAATCCCCAAGCGTTGACTCTTGCTACTTCAGCACTAACGAGCATCTCAAAAATCGGCTATCCTGAAGCTAGGATTATTTTGGCGCAGACGGTTATCTATCTGGCTTCTTCTCCAAAATCGAACACGGCTTACATGGCAATAAACGAAGCTCAAAAAGCCGTTAGAGAGGGTGTCATGTTGGATATTCCAAAAAACATTACACAAAACAACAGCGGCTACTTATATCCACATGATTTTGGAGGATATGTAAAACAGACCTATCTCTCCAAACCACTTAACTTTGTTAAACTAAAAGATATTGGCTATGAGAAAAAAATTAAGGAGTGGTTAAGAAATCTCTCTGATTTTAGTTAATTTTAATTGTATTAATAATAAACTGCTGTAAAAGCGAAAACAAGGCATTAAAATGGAACTAGAAGTATCCTCAAGCACCCTCGTCATAACCGGTAATATAAAAAGTATTTATAACTTCCAAGAGATTAAGCGTACTATAGATGATATGATCACAAACTATAAGCATATCAACATAAATATTGTCGATTCACTCTCTATTACATCTTCCGTAATAGGCTACCTAAATAAGCTTGTGCTAAAGGACGACATAGACCTTAGCGTTATCGTTGGAAACGAACAACTCTATAATCTTTTAGATGATTTGAATCTGGTCTCAACCTTTAAGGCAAAAAGGAACAAGTATGACAATTAAGTATAAATTAAATCTTATAACGGTCATAGTTGTCTCGTTTGCGCTTATTATTATTGCGATAACGCTTAAAAATACACTCACAAACAATGCAATCATAACTAAAGCCCAAGAACTAAACACTCTCTCTCAAAAGTTGAGTCTGGTAATTCATGAAACCCAAAAAGAGAGAGGGGCAAGTGCCGGCTTTATTGGTTCAAAAGGGAAGCAATTCGGCGATATGCTGCCAAAACAGAGAACCGATACTACCAGAGAGTATAGTGAGTTAACGGCATATATAAATAGTCTTAAACTTGACTCTTTTCCACAGGAACTTAACGGCGAAATAACGGCATTGGCTGCAGAGATGGGCAGAATTTCACAAATACGTTCCGAAGTTGATTCTCTCTCAATCGGGCTAGGTGACGTTGTGGCATACTATACAAACATGAATAAAAAGATTTTAAATATTGTTTCACTGACCGCAAAATTGGCAGACACACAGGAACTAGTCAAAGCGCTTAGCTCTTACGCCAACTTCTTAAAGTCTAAAGAGCGTGCAGGGATTGAAAGGGCAGTTTTAAGCGGTACTTTTGCGGCTGATAAATTTGCAGAGGGTATATTTGCCAAATGGATTACTCTTGTTGCCGAACAAGACGCGTTTATTGATGCCTATTTATCTCTGGCAACCGAGAGCTCAAAAGCTCTTTACGCGCAAAAAATGAGCTCTCCTGTTGTAGAGCAGGTCAATAAAATGAGAGAGATTGCCAGAGCAAAAGCAAATGAAGGAAACTTTGAAATTGACAGCGTAGAGTGGTTCCAAACTATTACAAAAAAGATAAACCTTTTAAAAGAGGTAGATGATGAGTTGGCTGAGCAAAACAGTCTCCTTTTAAAAGAGGTAAAATCTGAGCAAAATATGCTGGCACTCATAACGCTTGCAGGCTACTCAATATTTGCCGTTGTTATCTTTGCAATAATTTTCATTGTCAGCAGAGGGGTAAATAGAAGCGTTAGAAGCTCCTTAGAAAAAATAGAGTGTGTCTCTAGCAATCTAGACCTAACCTGTGACGTTATAGTTGAAGGAAAAGATGAGATTTCTCAAATTTCAAGAGCCCTGCATGTGATGATTGTTGCCTTTAGAGAGAGTGTTTATCAGGCTAAAGATGTCTCTGCTACAACATCAAAAGAGAGTAAAAATCTAAACGACATAGTCGATGAGCTTACAAAAAACGGTGAATTCGCAGATAAAAAAATATCTGGTATTAATGTTTTGGTAAGTGAAGTGGGGGAGCGTCTTGATGCTATTGAAGAGGCTTCCATAACCGTTACGGAAGATTTGAGAAAGACCTTCAGCGTTCTAGACGGCTTCATAGAGAAACTTGATTCTGTCGTTGTAGCGATTGATGTAAGTAATGAAAATCAGCAGGATTTAGTTCAAAAAGTCTACTCACTTACAGAACAGGCAAAAAACATCAAAGATGTCTTAGCGATTATCTCCGACATTGCAGACCAGACGAACCTTCTTGCTCTCAACGCAGCCATTGAAGCCGCACGTGCCGGTGAACATGGAAGAGGATTTGCCGTTGTTGCAGACGAGGTAAGAAAACTTGCAGAGAGAACACAAAAAAGCCTTAGCGAAATCAGTGCAAATGTTAATCTAATCACACAGAATGTTGTTGAAATTTCCGAAGAGACAAATAAGACATCCCAGAGTATGGACCATATCGCTAACTCGGCACAGGATCTAATCGCTTCTGCACAGGAGACAAAAGAGAACCTCTCGGTTACAACAGATAAATCAAGCAACGTAATGTACCAGAGTACATATATCGCAACAAAAACTAAAGAGCTCATTCGTGATATGGATGAAGTAATAGAGATTTCACAAAAAAATACACAACATAGAAACCTTGTTGACAACGCTGCTACAAAGCTCTCAAGCGATGCACAGAGACTACAAGATGAACTGAGTAAATTTAGAATTTAATGAACAACACCATCGATAGCTCAATATTAACCTATTTAAAATCTTTAACACTTCTATGTGTTGAAGATAACAAAACGACGCAGCTTCTTTATAAATCGCTCTTTGAAGAGCTTGTTGAAGATATCATCTTTGCGGATAACGGCGAAGAGGGGTATGAAAAATTTAGAAATCAAAAAGTTGATCTCATTATTGTCGATTATGCTATGCCTGTACTAAACGGTATAGATATGATTAGAAAAACAAGAGATATTAACAAAGAAATCCCAATCATACTTGTCTCTGCCATAAAAGATGTTGATGTTATCGTTCAAGCGCTGCAGTTAAATGTTAACAACTTTTTAAAAAAACCAATAATCGCAACTGAAGTCATGCAAGCTATAGGGAATATTTCCAAGCTTCTCTTTGCGGAGAACTATCTCAAAGAACAAAGAGAAAAGAAGATAGGAGAGCTTGAGAAAAAAGAGAAGTATAACTCTTATCAGGAAGATTTAGCCTTCTCAAAAGAGCTCAATATCATTAGAAATGATTTTTATTATCATATGATAGACACATATCAAGCGATTCTAGTAGACTTTTTGTATAAGCCGCTGGATATTTTAAGTGGGGATGCGTACAGTGCTAGAAAAATAGACGATAAAAGAGTTTTTTACTTTATTGTTGATGGAATGGGAAAAGGTCTCTCCGCATCGCTTAGTTCAATGCTTCTGACTGCTTATGTCAATCATACCATAGACAAAATGGGGAACAATTTTTCTCTGAAAAAATTGATAGAGTCAGCTTTGGAGTACATAAAACCGATTATTCTTGATGAAGAAGCTCTTTCAACAGAATTTATAGTGATGGACTATAAGAGTTCAACCATGCTATACTCAAAATTTGCGATGCCTCCATCGCTTGCCCAGTCTGAGGAAAATCAAATAATAAAAATCAAATCAAATAATCCGCCCATGAGCAAATATACCGATAATTTTACAGTCTCTAAAATGGATATTTCAAAAATTACAAAATTTCTATTTTACAGTGATGGGCTAGTAGAAAACAGCGTTAAAGGAGAACAGAAACTATATGCAAACTTTATCGAAAACGATTTTTTGAACTCTTTTATAAAAGATGAACTAAGAGAGAATCTTTTGAGCAAGATTGATACTCAAGAAGATGATATGACCTTTATCTTTATAAACCAACTTCCTTTGCCACAACAAGAGAAACGCGTAACAAGAAGCTTTGAGAGCACCCTTAATGCAGTTGAAGATGCGAACGACTGGTATACGGATATATGGAACGGTTTTACCACTAACTATAAACTCGCATATAAAGCATGTGTTGTTTTCTCAGAACTCTTTATGAATGCCTACGAACATGGAAATCTTGGTCTTGATACAAAAACAAAACATAGGTTACTGAGCGAAGATATATACTTTACAACACTGCAAGAGCTTCAAAAAAATTGCAAGAAGAAAATAACGGTGACTATCGACACCATAGAGTCCAACTCACATAGATATATAGCTACACTTATAAAAGATGAGGGCGAAGGTTTTAATACTGATATTTTACATGAAATTTTTAAAGACAGAAAGAATTTTAACGGAAGGGGTATATATATCTCGAGACAATCATCACTGGGACTCTATTATAACTCGAAGGGAAACAGTGTGCTTTACCTGCACAAAATAGAGAGTGAAGCGTAGCAAAAGCTACCCTTCAAACTTTTACTTATTTTGTTAACGCTGTTTTTGAAGCTTCTGCAACTGCACTAAAGCCTGTTGCATCATTCATCGCCATATCAGCAAGAACTTTACGGTCAAGCTCGATGCCTGCTTTTTTCATACCGTTTATAAATGTTGAGTAGTTCATACCGTTAAGACGACATGCAGCATTGATACGGATGATCCATAGTTTACGGAAATCACGTTTCTTTTGCTTGCGGTCACGGAATGAGTAGTACATTGAGCGCTCTAGCTGCTCTTTTGCTTTACGGAAGTGTTTACGACGTCCGCTGTAAAAACCTTTTGCAAGTTTTAATATTTTTTTGTGTCTTCTTCTACGAACAACACCTGTTTTTACTCTTGGCATATTATTTCCTTTTCTCTTTACCCAGACACTTTTGCGTGTTCAAGGTGCCACATCTTAGGTGGTCTTGCCCAGCTACTCTATTGCTATTTTGCTGGAGATGTAACAATCAACTAATTATTAGTTAATCATAGCCTTAATATTTTTTTCATCAACTTTTGCAACAACTTTTGATTTATGCTGCTTAGAACGAGTATCTGAATCTTGCTTTGTCAAGATATGGCTTCTAAACGCTGTACCGCGCTTAACAGTGCCGTTTTTCTTAACTTTAAAACGCTTGACAGCGCCTTTAACCGATTTCATCTTTGGCATCGAAACTCCTTTGTAAATTGAAGCGCAATTATACCCAAATTTTTTTAATTTTTGCTATACTCACGCCATGAAATCTATACAACATATACAAAACGCACTTAACGATTTAGACAAAGAGGTAGAGGCAATTCTTGTAGATATGAGTTTGCCAATGAACGAGAAAGACAACCGCATGCTTCCGCTTTTGCAGCAAAAAAGGGTTCTTGCCCAGGCACTGGAGGATTTAACTTACTTGAAAAATAACCCGCCAAAACCAAATCAGGCATGTGGAATTTCCAAACATAGAAAAGATTGATCACAAATAATCTGCGTCAAAATAAAGGCAACTGATTTTGTTAAAGTTTGAGGCGAAATTAAGTTAATTTGAGGAGTTTACTTGTGGTAAATGACGAAAATTCACTTAATTTCAACGAAGAAATTTAGCAGAAGCATTGTCTTTAAAGTACTTCCCTCCAGATACCTGCGGCACATAACACTCTAAGGTGTGCTGCTGTATTCCTACCCTGACACAGTATCTCAAAGCACTATTGCACAGGTCTAAAGAGAAGCGACGCAATTATAGCCAAAAAAGTTAAATGAAGCAAAGCCTCAGAGAGAGATTGTACCTACGGCATTTTTTATGGCATCAAAGTAGAGTTTGTAATCAAACTCGTTATTTTTTTTTGCAGCTTCTGACTCTATCTCCATCGCCATCTCATAGATTTCATTAAATTTTATATTTCCTGCACTCCCTTTTATGGCATGCGCATTTAATCTGATTTTGTCATAATCTTTACTCTCAATTGACTCTTCAAGAGCCTCTAAAATTGAATCCGTCTCTTTTAAAAAACTCTCCATAATCATAGGAATATATCTGTTTTTTATCCCGATTGAGAGTGCTAGATTGTCATAGTCCAAATCTGAATAATCAACATTTAAAGCAAGCATAATCAAATCCTTTTGCTCTTTTATTTTAAAAGCATACAGTGATAATTCTACCGTAAAAAATTGCATTTTTGATACAATACGCAATGCTATATATTGTAACAGCTCTAAAATCGGAAGCTCAGGCGTTTGTTGAGAAATATAGACTTACCAAAACAAACTCTCACGAATATACTGTTTTTGAAGGTGAAGAGCTTAGAGTTATTGTAAGCGGTGTAGGTGTTGAGTCTGCAAAAAAAGCCGCTTCTTTTCTTTTAAAAAATTTTGCCGTAAGTGACAAAGACATATTTATAAACGTAGGCATCTGCGGAGCAAACAAAGAGTACAATATAGGCACTCTTCTTGCCATTGGCTCAATTATACACAAAGACAAAAGCTACAGTGTAAGTACAGCACCTAATGCCATTACATGCGTTGATGAAGAGGTTTCTCAAGATTTTTACATACTTGCGGATATGGAGTCATTTGGCTTTTATGAAGCCATAAAAGAGATGCAAAACTATCATATCTTTAAGGTTGTAAGTGATCATTTTGAACCGGAGAGCGTGACAAAAGATGCAACAAAAAAATTGATACTTAGCGCAATTGATGCAATGATGAGAGAGGTTAGAAAATGAGAAAAGTTGTAGTTACAGGGGCAAGCAGCGGAATAGGTAAAGAGATTGCTAGAAGATTACTGCTTCTGGATTATGAAGTCATAGGTGTTAGCAGAAGCGTTAAAAAAGAGTATTTTGAGTCTCAAAACTTTACTCCTCTTCAAGCGGATCTTACAAATGAGACATCAACTATTTCAGCTTGCAAAAAACTCTCAAGCGAAGATGTCTACATGTTGATTAACTGCGCGGGGTTTGGCAGGTTTGAACCACATGAAGAGCTAAGTGCAAAGACTATTACAAGTATGGTTTTTTTAAATCTTACGGCACCCATGCTTCTGACAAACGCCCTGCTGAGAGATTTGAAAAAAAATGGCGGTTACCTTATAAACATAAACTCCATAGAGGCGCTTAGATCAAGTAAGTTTGCAGGAGTTTACGGCGCTACTAAAGCGGGGCTTAAAGCATTTGGAGACTCTTTGTTTGAAGAGACAAGGAAAAGCGCACTAAGTGTAACAAACATAAACCCGGACATGACGCAGAGCAATTTTTATAACGAGCTAAGATTTGAAACAAGCCAGCATGAAGATGAGAAGCTTCTGGCTTCAGATATTGCAGACGCTGTTGAGCATATTCTTAGTATGAGAAAAGGTGCCGTTGTAAGCGAGTACACCATTAGAAGTCTAAATTTTGGGATTTCTAAGAAGAGACTATGACTTTATATCAAGTTTTTTAGATGTCGGGATATCGGTAGAGCGCAGAAAATCAAGGTTTTTCTTTATCTGTTTCATGGAAGCTTTTGTCTGGTCTTTGAGGCTATTCATTAAAACAGTCGCCTCTTTTAAGAGGTATGTAGCTTCCTCAATCTCTTTTGGATTTTTAAGCTGCGGAATATCATCCAAAAGCTTATCCAAAGCATTTGGATTTTTCTCGATAACAGCTATTTTGAGCTTATTTAGCCACATTTGTGGTCTCTCTCCAAGCTTCTAACAACCCTTTAAAAACATTGCTGACCTCATCAAGTTTTGACTCATCTTTTTGAATATTTGCCAAATTTAAAAGTTGGATTTCATAGTTATAAAGCCCCTCTAGATATTTAGCAACACGTCCGCCTTTCATATCTAGCACCGAAATAAGCTCAGTAACAACTGCCACTGAACGATTTATCCAGTAAACCCTCTTCTCAATATCACCGTCTTTTATAGCCTTTTTTGCCTGCGCGTTAAAACGAAGAACACCCTCATAAAGCATCTCGACAAGCTTTGCCGGAGACTCTATCCCTATATTGTTTTGTGCGTAAATATTGTGAGCTACATTACCATACATCTCAAATCCTTTTTCACTTTTTTGATCTTCTTCTTGACTTTCTTTCATATCCAGTACATCGGTATTTTAAAGACTTTTTTTAATCTTTCGTAAAAAATTAGCTGTTATAGTCGTTTGATGTATTTGCCATCTCAGTAAACATAGATGAAGCGTTATTTAGCTTTGCTATCATAGCATCGTATGCAGCATACTGCTTTGCTAAAATTTCATACTTTGCATCAAGTCTCTCTGTTGCCGATGTTTTTCTCTCTTCTAGCGCACTTATCCTATCGTTTATAGAATCTTTAAACTGATCAAGAGTTGCATTATATGTAGTATATTGTCCTACGGTTACTGACATTTCATTAAATACACCGCTTACCGCAGTTTGAGTTCCATCTGCATTAGTAAACATGCCGCCGGAAAAAAATGCTTCTACATTAGTTGGATCTTCATCCATTTTAGTGTTTAAAATACCTTTATCAACACTCATCTTTCCATCTTTGTCTATGTCAAAACCAAAATCTGACATAGTTCCGACACCTCCGCCTACAGAGCTAAACATGTTTTCAAGAGCACGTTTCATACTTTTTATGGTACTCTCGCTTGAGAATATTCCACGCTCTTCACTCTCTGTACTCGATTTTGTAACCTTAGACAACTCTGTTATAGCCGCATTATACTTCGCTACAAAACTATCTATTTTTGTCATAATGCCTTCACGGTCCTGTGCAACACTAACCGCAGAAGAACCGACCTCTTTTAGCGTAATATCAAGACCCACGATTAGATCTGTTATATTATTGCTTGTACGAGTAATAGCTTGTCCATTAAATGTAAAGTTGGCATCCACCCCTGTTTGAACCGCTGTTAAACCTGAAGTCAATCTTGTATCAGCAGTTAGTCCATCAGCTAGTAACAAATCTCCAGTAGTGTCTGATAGAGTTATGTCCTGTGTTGTACCCGTATCCGCTGAGCTGATAAAAAGACTAAATTGCCCACTGCTAATCTGAACAATTGTAGCGTCTACTTTATCCCCAGCAATACTGTTAATACTGTTTTTTAAGTCATCTAAAGTTGTAGTGCTGTCATAGCTGATTGCAAAGTCAACTCCATCTATATTTAAATTCATACTACCTACATTGCCAACAGTCATTCCAGCTGCTATTAACTCTGTACTAGATGTAAATGTACCTGACTGCTCTATCTGTTTTGTTGCCAAATTGACAACATCAAGAGTAAAGTCCTGAATATCAGTATTTGCAGCTGCCGTTACTTCAACCGATGTTCCCGCCACTGAAGTAGTGCGCTCGTCATATAAAAGAGGTGTCTTAAGAGCATCGATGCTGTCTATCAAATTTGTCATGTTAGCATCTACAAGCTCAAGCGCTTTCTTCTTATCATTTTCATTTGTAATTGATAAATCTACAGGTCTTATAAACTGCGCCTCATCAGCTTCTCTCAACTGATCTAAAACATCCTGTGTCAAAATACTCGAACCGACACCAAGTGAACTGATAGCCATAATAAATCCTTTTGAAAATAATCTTGAATTATTTATAATCTTTCTATGCTTTTAAATCGACCAAAACTATTATTTCTTTAAAAAATAAAAAATTATGTGGCACTTTTTTTGCTGTATAATTAGGTAAAAGCAAAAGGCGGGTTTGTTCATGTTTAATGGCAAAAATATTCTTATTACCGGCGGAACAGGTAGTTTTGGCAAAAAATACACTGAAATTATTTTGAAAAAATATAAACCAAATAAGATAATAATATTTAGCAGAGATGAGCTTAAGCAGTATGAAATGGCTCAGGTATTTACAGATAAATGTATGAGATATTTTATAGGCGATGTAAGGGATTTAGATAGGCTTAGCGAGGCGATGTACAATGTTGATTTTGTCATACATGCAGCAGCCCTAAAACATGTGCCTGTTGCCGAATACAACCCCATGGAGTGTATCAAGACAAATATTAACGGTGCTGAAAATGTCATAAGAGCAGCCATTAAAAACAGTGTAGAAAAAGTAATAGCACTCTCTACAGATAAAGCTGCAAATCCTATAAACCTTTACGGCGCTACTAAGCTGGCATCGGACAAACTTTTCGTAGCTGCTAACAACATGGTGGGCGATAGAAAAACTAGATTTTCAGTTGTTAGATATGGAAATGTTACGGGTTCAAGGGGCTCAGTGATACCATTTTTCAATAAACTAATCGCTGAAGGTGCTACTGAGCTGCCTATTACGGATGACAAGATGACAAGATTTTTAATCACGCTGGAAGATGGCGTAAATTTTGTCCTTAAAAACTTTGAGAGAATGTACGGCGGAGAGATATTTATTCCAAAGATTCCATCTATGAAGATGACAGATTTGGCAAAAGCAGTGGCACCCAACTTGCCTCACAAAATCATAGGGATAAGACCCGGTGAGAAACTTCATGAGATTATGTGTCCGGCTGATAATAGTCATTTGACATTAGAATTTCATGATCATTATGTTATCAAGCCAACGATACAGTTTACGCATATTACAAATTTTTCAACTAATAAACTAGGAGAAAAAGGCGTGCCTGTAAAACAAGGTTTTGAATATAACTCTGGAAATAACACCCAATGGCTCACAAATGATGAGTTTTTAGAGATGTTAAAAAAAGGATAATCTTGAATCACATACCATATGGCAAACAAACAATAACTCAAGATGATTTAGAAGCGGTATCAAAGGTACTGGTATCAGATTTCATTACTACAGGTCCGGTAACTAAAGAGTTTGAAAACGCGATAGCCAATTATTCAAATGTTAAATACTGTCTCGCTGTCTCTAATGGTACAGTTGCTTTACATTTAGCATCAATTGTTTTGCTTAAAGAAAATGACAAAGTATTAACAACTCCAAACTCATTTTTAGCCACATCCAATTCTATACTTTATGTTGGTGCTAAGCCGGTATTTATTGATATTGCTAAAGATGGAAACATTGATTTAGATTTGTGTGAAGCAGAGCTAAAAAAAGACCCCGGCATTAAAGCCATTTATGCGGTTGCATTTTCTGGTAATATGATTAATCAAGAAAAGTTGAAATATTTAAGAGAGACATATAGTGTAACTATTTTGGAAGATTGTGCTCATGCTATTGGTTCATCTTATAACGGCATTAAAGCAGGAAGTTGCACAAATAGTGATATATCTATTTTTTCTTTTCACCCGGTTAAGCATATGACTACAGGTGAAGGCGGTGCTATAACTACGAACTCAAAAGAAATTTATGAAAAATTACTTCTTTTAAGAGGTCATGGGATGAGTAAAAGAGAAGGCTTAGCTCCATGGGAATATGAAATGGTAGAGCTAGGGTACAATGGAAGAATTACTGATTTTCAATGTGCACTTGGTTTGTCTCAATTAAATAAACTTGAAAGTTTTATAGCTAGAAGATGTGAAATCGCAAAAAAATATGATAAAGCTTTTGAGAATACTGTAGTAAAACCGTTATATACATTTGATGGAAAATCTTCATATCACCTATATGTCGTGAAAGTAGACTTTAACGGACTTGGTAAGACTAAAGTTGAGTTATACAATAGATTAGGAGAAAAAAACATAGGGTTACAAATTCATTATATGCCAATCAATAAGCAGCCATACTATAAAAATTTAGGTTATGGGAATGAACATACACCTGTTATGGATAAATATTATGAGGAGTGTTTTTCGCTTCCTATGTATCCGTTGCTCAGTGATGAAGAGCAACAGTATGTTATAAAATCTCTTTTTGAGATACTAAATGCTTAAAAAATATGCCGTTGCAATAATACCGGCACGCGGTGGAAGTAAACGAATTAAGAGAAAAAATATAAGAGATTTTCATGGGCTGCCGCTTATTGCATATAGTATAAAAGCGGCTTTAGAATCAAATCTTTTCGACAAGGTTATTGTAACGACAGATGACGAAGAGATAGCAAAAATAGCAAAAGAGTATGGTGCAGAAGTTCCATTTTTGCGATCAAAAGAGCTCTCCGATGATTTTACGGGTACAGGGGATGTTGTTAAACATGCTATTGATTATTTAAAAGAGCATGGCGAAGCTTTTGACTATGTTTGTACCATCTATGCAACCGCACCGCTTTTGCAGGCGAAATATTTAATAGAAGGGTTTGAAGCACTTAAAAATTCAGATGCCATTAACGCTTTTTCTGCAACTTCTATGCCGTTTCCGATTCAAAGAACATTTAAACTGGATGCAAACGGCAGATGCGAGATGTTTTGGCCAGAAAACTATTTTAAAAGAAGTCAAGATTTAGAAGAGGCTTACCAGGATGCAGGGCAGTTTTACTGGAGCAAGGTAGATAAAAAATCCAGTGATATCATGTTTGGCAAAGAGAGCATCCCGATTATACTCCCGAGATATTTAGTCCAAGATATTGACACACTAGAGGATTGGGAGAGAGCCGAATACATGTATGAAGCTGTTAAAAAGTCGGCTAAAAAATGAATATTTTATTTCGAGCCGACTCATCCTCCACTATCGGCACTGGACATATTATGAGAGATTTGGTACTTGCAAAGCAGTATCCAAATGACAAAATAATGTTTGCGACTCAAGAGTTGGATGGAAATATAAATCATAAAATAAAAGAAGCAGGATATGGCGTAGAAATCCTTAAGTTAAACAGTGTAAAAGAACTAATAGAGTTAGTGAAAAAACATAGTATTGATTTAGTTGTCATTGACCATTACGGTATTGACTATAAATATGAGAAAAAACTGAAAAAGAGAACAGGTGCCCAGATATTGTCATTTGATGATACTTATGAAAAGCACCATTGCGACATACTCTTAAACCACAACATCTATGCACAAGAGAGAAAATATAGAAAATTGGTTCCAAAAAACTGCGAGCTTAGATGCGGAAGCAAATATACGCTTCTAAGAGATGAGTTTATAGAGGAAAAGAAGAGGAAAACTAAAGTTAAAAACAATAAAGTCAAAACTGTTTTTGTAGCTATGGGCGGAGCTGATCACAGCAATATAAATATAAAAATTTTAAAGGTATTAGAAAAATTTGATAATTTAAAAGTAAATTTAGTCACTACAACAGCAAATAAGAATCTAGAAGAGTTAAAAGAGTACGTTAAAGAGAAGAAGTGGATAGACTTACATGTTAACTCAAATATAATAGCGAAACTTATGAAGAGAAGTGATTTTGCTATTGTAACTCCAAGTGTGACC
>NZ_JAVVFL010000245.1:0-2551 GCF_032250635.1 Sulfurimonas sp. | reverse complement strand
GGCATCTTGGTAGACAAACCCGCCATCAATATGTTTAAAATCCTTCTCATCGTTTGCAAGAACAAGCTTATCATGACCCATTTCAAAGAGTTTGATACGTTTTTTAGAAGCAAAAACCTCTTGCGCCTCTTCGGTAATGCGACCAGCAATTATGACTTCTAAAAATATCTCGTTCATCTTAAGTGCCAGCTCTTTTGTTACGATACCATTAACCGCGACAACACCGCCAAACGCTGAAACAGGGTCACACTTTAGAGCCTCTACATACGCATCTACAAGATTCTCACGGATAGCAAAACCGCACGGATTGCCATGCTTAGTTATACAAACCGCATTGTCGCTTCCAAAAGCAGAAGCTATCTTAACCGCGCCGCTTAGGTCGTTTAGGTTATTAAAACTAGCTTCGCCTTTTAGTGTTTTAAAGTTGTTTGAGTAGTGTTTGTCAAACTCGTAAAGCGCCCCTTTTTGGTGAGGATTTTCGCCATAACGAGTGTTCATAACCTTTTCTCCGACTATAAACTGCTTCTCGCCGAAACCGCCGTTAAATCGCTTATTCATGTAGTTTGCGATCATTGAGTCGTATGCTGCGGTATGCTCAAACGCTTTAATCATAAGACCTCTTCTAAACTCAAGAGTGTTTTTCTCATTCTCTATCGCATCAATCACTTTTGCGTAATCATTTACATCAGTCACAATCATAACGCTGTCAAAGTTTTTAGAAGCAGAGCGCACCATTGCAGGACCGCCGATGTCGATATTTTCTATTATCTCTTCAAAATCGTCAGTCTTCTCTATTGTCGCTTTAAAAGGATATAGATTTACACAAACCAGATCAATTGCTTCAACACCCAACTCTTTCGCCTGATCCAAGTGAGACTGCTTGTCACGTCTGTGTAAAATCCCGCCGTGAACGTATGGGTTTAGGGTTTTTACTCTTCCTTCAAAACACTCTGGAAATTTTGTGACCTCATCTATCTCGATAGCTTTTATACCCTCTTCTACCAATATTTTATAAGTTCCGCCAGTTGAGATAATCTCGAAACCGTTTTTTACTAAAGATTTACAGAAATCTACTACGCCGTTCTTGTCGCTAACACTTACCAATGCTCTTTTCATTAATGACCTTGTGAAAATAAATTATGGAATTTTATCTCATTTGAGATTAGAAGATGGTAAACTTAAAAAAATGAAAATTGAGAAAAGCAGATGAAAAATATAGCCATTTTATGCTCAGGCGGTGATGTTAGCGGTATGAATCCCGCCCTGAAACATTTTGTAGAGTATTCACTGCAAAATGGTTTAACCCCCTACTTTGTTTATGACGGCTTTGAGGGGCTGATTGATAACAAAATTCACAGAGCAACTCATAAAGATGCAGCAGGAATAATCAACCGCGGCGGAACCATAATCGGGAGTGCTAGAAGCAAAAGATTTATGCAAAAAGAGTTTAGAGAGGTAGCAAAGAAAAATCTTGACGCTCTTAACATCGAAATGCTTCTTGTCCTTGGCGGTGACGGCTCTTTTAAAGGAATGGATATTTTCTACAAAGAGCACCGGGTAAAATTCTGCGGTATTCCATCTACAATTGATAACGATATAAACGGCACAGAGTACTGTTTGGGGGTCGATACTGCACTAAATGTCATCAAAGACTCAATCGACAACGTCAGAGACACAGCAGCCTCATTCTCAAGAGCTTTTGTTATAGAGACCATGGGAAGAAACTGCGGCTACTTGGCACTTGTCTCAGCTCTATGCAGCGGCGCTGAACTCTGTCTTATCCCAGAGATAGAGCATAATCTAAAAGAGTATGAAGAGAGTTTCAAAGAGCAGATAAGAAGCGGGCGCAGATATTTTATAGCCGTGGTATCAGAGGGGATAAAAGAGGAGTCAAGCGAGATTGCAGAGTGGTTTGAAGAAAAGATTGGGTTGGAATCAAGAGTAACTATCTTAGGACATACGCAAAGGGGCGGAAACCCGACAATCTACGACAGACTTATGGCATATAAATTTGTAACCCACGCAATTGACGGTCTGCTTGGCGGCAAAAATGAGAGCGTCATCTGCTACACAAAAAAAGGTTTTGAGTACAAAAGCATAGATGAAGTGGCGAACAAAAAATATGAACTAGATAACGAGCTTTTGGGCTATCTGAAGAGATTTTAGATGTATAAACTAAACTTTTTTGTGCCCTCTGAAGATAAAGAGAGAGTAAAAGAGGCGCTCTTTGCTATAGGTGTCGGCAGATATGAAAACTATGAATGCTGCTCTTTTGAAACACTCGGAACCGGACAGTTCAAACCAATAAACAAGGCAAATCCATATATCGGAGAACTTGACAAAATAGAGAGAGTCTCAGAGTATAAAGTAGAGATGATCTGCTCTGATGCACTCATAAAAGAAGCTGTTGAAGTTTTGAAAAAGAGCCACCCATACGAAGAGGTGGCTTACGAGGTTTTTAGGATGGAAGAGTTTTAGAATTTTTATATAATAATATTAAAAAACCATCCTATAAAGAATAGCTTAAACCAATAGTTATTTTTTATAGACA
>NZ_JAVVFL010000244.1:0-2556 GCF_032250635.1 Sulfurimonas sp. | reverse complement strand
CAGAAAAAGAACTATCAAAAGTAATATATGAGCAAACAGGAGGCAATAATGATTTTGCATATATTAGAAGCAAAGGAGATCAGGCACTTTTTAATCGAACAACGGCACAGATGAAAGAGAGATGGAATATTAAAAACAAACCTTTAGCCGATTTTATGCCGACTATATTGCTAAAAGCAAAAGATTTTGCAACGGAAATAACCATCTACAATGCAAAAGAAAAGAATATGAAAAGTGAGAATCAAATCTCAAATGAACATGTAACTAACAATAAAGCAGTACGAGAAACCCTCATCTCTCGTGGAATTGTTCCTGAAAATGTAAAACCTGAAGAAGACATCAAAAAAGTAGAGAGAAAACTTGCTAGTGAGAAGAAAAAAACTTTGGATAGCAAAGATAGTTTGAAATAAAATCAGAAAAACATAAAAAAGCAAATTTAAAACAAAAGATAGTAGTATGTTAAATCACACTCATTTCATCCAAGGTCGTTGATGTTTAGAAAGTACTATTTTCAGTTTTTTTTACTTGCACTTGCATTTGTAGTCTTTTACAGCGACGACTACAAGATCATCATAGCGGGTATTGCTATATTTTTGGTCGGTATGCTTTTTATGGAGGATGGCTTTAAGCTCTTTAGCGGAGGCGTGCTTGAGAAGGCTTTGCAAGTCAGTACCGATACTCTGCCAAAGGCGATAGGTACGGGGGTTATAGCAACTGCCCTTATGCAGAGCTCCTCTTTGGTCTCGGTTATCATCATCTCATTTTTAAGTGCGGAGCTTATCACCCTTAGCGGTGCCATCGGGGTAATATTCGGCTCAAATATAGGAACAACGACTACGGCGTGGATAGTCTCGTCATTTGGTGTAAAGATAGACATAGCAACTTACGCAATGCCAATGATAATCTTTGGCGCAGTGCTTAAGTTCGCCCAAAGTAAGAGTTATCAGGGGGTCGGAAAGATACTTCTTGGACTGGGATTTGTTTTTCTTGGCATCGATTACATGAAAGACGGTTTTGAGATCCTGCAAAAGACATTCGACATGTCAAAGTTCGTAGTTGAGGGCTATTTTGGCGCTTTGGTATATATCTCTCTTGGAGTGGTTGCAACGGTAATTATGCAGTCAAGCAGTGCGACTATGGCGCTTATCATTACGGCTCTTGCAACAAACCAGATTGTATATATCAATGCGATTGAACTGGCAATCGGTGCAAATGTCGGTACTACGATAACGGCTATTCTTGGAGCCATCTCGTCAAACTCTAACGGTAAGAGAGTTGCCCTTGCCCACTTTATTTTCAACATCATAACGGCATCGGTGGCTATACTCTTCCTCTATCCGCTCAGTGATTTGACGACATTTTTGGCTTTAAAAGTCGGTATTGCCGATGATGACTACGCCATGAAACTCGCACTTTTTCATACTATCTTCAATCTTATCGGTGTCATGATAGTATCTCCTTTTACGCACAGGCTTGTGAAGTACTTAGAGACGCTTTTTTTAGAGGTGAATATTTATGCGCTAAAGCCCCTCTATCTTGATGATGTTGTCATTAACGTGCCTGATGCGGCGATTGAGTCTATAAAAAAAGAGATAATTCACCTCTATAACAGTGCTATTGAGGCAATTTCACACTCCATGTTTTTACACCGTCACGAGTTTATAGGGAGCAAAGATATAGAGGGGGTGGTGAAAAATTCGGACATAAGCATAAATACGGATGTAAGCGAGTTCTATGCGAGCAAGATTAAATCGCTCTACGGCGATATTATCCACTATGCAACTCTTTCTCAGGAGAACATGAACGAAGATGACCAAAATAGGGTTTACGGTCTAAAGCTTGCTTCACGCGAGATAGTGGAGGCTCTAAAAAGCATGAGAGATCTGCAAAAAAATATCTTTTACTACTCCAAATCAAAAAATCCTTATATTAAAGAGGAGTACGACAACCTAAGAGTGTACATCGCAAAGACAATCGATACTATAGAGAAGTTAAAAGAGCATGATGACGAGTTGGATGTTATCTCTACTACTGAGCTTCTAAAAGAGAGTACAAAAGCGTTAGACAATATAAAAAACAGCAGGATTGATACGCTTATCCGGGAGAATAAGATTGACTCTAAGATGGCTACCTCGCTTATTAATGACAGCGCATTTGCATACGACGTAACACAAAAATTGATACAAGTTGCTACAATATTGTGGATAAGTGATATAGACATCAGAACATTAGGAGCAAAAGAATGAAGATAGACAAAGTATTTGAAGGGATAGAGAAGCTCTTCTTCAGTGAGATAAACGATGAGAAAAAGCAGGAGAAGTTAAAAGAGAAGCTTCACAAGAAGATTGAGCAGACGAAAAAAGAGATAAAGAGTGCTCAAAATGAGGAGGAGGCTGGGGATTTACAAGCCAAGCTCTATATTTTGAAGAAACTTCTTGAGAGGGTTTAGCCTGCTAGAGATCTTCTTTAGGTTCACAGAAGTAGTAGCCTTGAGAGTAGTCGAGGTAGTGTTCAAGATTCTGTGTCAGCATCGGATAATTCCTAAAATTATATCAT
>NZ_JAVVFL010000027.1:4853-15126 GCF_032250635.1 Sulfurimonas sp. | reverse complement strand
GTGGAGATATGGTTGTTTTTGGTAAATTTTCAGGGAGTGAAATCTCACTTGATGGCGATAAGTTTCTGGTTTTAGAGACTGAAGATGTTTTTGGAATAGTAAAATAAATTTAAAGGATTTTTAATGGCAAAAGAGATAATTTTTTCAGACAATGCAAGAAATGCACTGGCTCGCGGTATTGCAAAACTAACAGATGCGGTAAAGGTAACAATGGGACCTCGCGGTCGTAATGTTTTAATCCAAAAGAGTTACGGTAATCCGATAATTACAAAAGACGGTGTTTCTGTTGCAAGAGAGATAGAGCTAAAAGATAAATTAGAAAATATGGGTGCCATGCTTGTCAAGGATGTTGCTTCAAAAACTGCTGATGAGGCGGGTGATGGAACAACGACAGCGACTGTTTTAGCAAATGCAATCTTCTCTGAGGGTCTTAGAAATATCACGGCGGGCGCGAATCCTATCGAAGTTAAGCGCGGTATGGACAAGGCATGTGAAGCAATTTTGGCACACTTAAAAGCAGCTAGTAAAGTTGTAAACGGCAAAAAAGATATTGCTCAGGTTGCGACTATCTCTGCAAATTCCGATGAGCAGATCGGAAATATGATTGCTGAAGCTATGGAAAAAGTAGGTCAAGACGGCGTTATTACCGTTGAAGAGGCTAAGGGCATAGTTGATGAGCTTGATGTGGTTGAAGGTATGCAGTTTGACCGCGGGTTTTTAAGCCCATACTTTATAACAAATACTGAGAAGATGACTGCTGAGATAGAAAATCCTTGGATTTTGCTTGTTGATAGCAAAATTACTTCATTAAAAGATTTACTGCCTGTTTTAGAGCAGGTTCAAAAGACTTCTCGCCCGCTTCTTATAATTGCAGAAGATGTAGAAGGTGAAGCACTTTCAACTTTAGTTGTAAATAAACTTCGCGGTGTTTTAAATATCTCTGCGGTTAAAGCTCCCGGTTTTGGAGATAGAAGAAAAGCGATGCTTCAAGATATTTCTATTTTAACTGCTGGAACTGTTATCTCTGAGGAGACAGGTCATACACTTAGCGCAGCAACTTTAGAGCATTTAGGGCAGGCTTCTCGTGTTGTAATCGATAAGGACAACACTGTTATTGTAAACGGTGCAGGAAAAGCTGAGAACGTACAAAAAAGAATCGCTGAAATCAAAGTTCAGATAGATGCGACTTCAAGCGAGTATGACAAAGAGAAGCTTCAAGAGCGTTTGGCAAAACTAAGCGGGGGTGTTGCGGTCATTAAGGTCGGTGCGGCAAGCGAGACTGAGATGAAAGAGAAAAAAGACAGAGTTGACGATGCACTCTCAGCTACAAAAGCTGCTGTTGAAGAGGGAATCGTAATCGGCGGAGGCGCTGCTCTTGTTCGCGCTGGCGCAAAAGTAAAACTAGACCTAACGGGTGATCAAAAAATTGGGTGTGAGATAATCCTTCGTGCTATCAAAGCTCCACTAAGACAGATTGCGACAAATGCAGGCTATGATGCCGGTGTTGTTGTAAACGCGGTTGAGAATGCGACAAATGAGAACATCGGTTTTAACGCTGCAACAGGCGAATATGTAGATATGTTTGAAGCCGGAATCATCGATCCGTTTAAGGTAGGACGTGTAGCTCTTACAAATGCTACATCTATCTCAAGCCTGCTTTTGACAACTGAAGCGGCAATATATGAACTGCCTGAAGAAAAATCCGAAATGCCAGATATGAGCGGCATGGGCGGTATGCCGGGAATGATGTAGTTCGTCATACACAAAGCAACTACTTATCCTTCTTATCCCCTCTGAAATAGAGGGGAGATATCATTCTGACATGTCATAATTTTTTTGATTTAATAATCTCTATATCCTGATTCCTAGCTTTTCAAGCAAAAGTATAACGCTGTAGTAAGCTAAAACTGTCAGGACGATTGAAATAATCATGCTCAAATAAAAACCAATCCCTTTTTCTATTAATATAGGAAAAACAATAAATAGCGTCATTGACGGGGCTATCAACCAAATAATGCTCTTTGAGAACTCTACGGCTTTTAGGCTGCTGTTTGTATCTATGTACATCCAAGTCATTGCCAGTATGGACACAAGAGGTATGGCCGCCAATATTGCACCTGCAATACTGCTTCTTTTTGCTATTTCAGAAATCAATACGATTAAAAGTGCTGTAATTATCAGTTTTGTTATATAGTATGCCAATTAAAAGTTCCTTAAAGCTAATATAGTTCATATTCTAGCACGGAGTGGCTTTAATTGATTTTACTTTTTTATGCAGTTTTTTAATGAGTGTTTTTAATTTTGTCTTGAGGAATAATTGCTAATTGGTGGAGCTGTGGAGGATCGAACTCCAGTCCGAAACCACGCTACTCCTAACGTCTACATGTTTAGTAAAGTCGTTTAAGTTTAATCTTGCTTCACACAACTTGCAAAGCTACGCAAGACGAGCCTCTAGGGTTCTTTTTATGCTCGAGACAGACATAAAATATATCTACATAAGGGTTATACTTCGAATCCTGCCTATCTAGAGTCAACAGGTGAAGCAGCCCGCCGACCATCAATTAAGAGGTCGGGGTAAAACTTATGCTACTGCGTAAGCTGGGCGATAATTTGTATTGTTTGCGTTTAAGCAAGTTGAGCCGCGTAACGGAGATGCTCAGTCCGACATGCAATTAGAAGCTACTTGATCCCGTCGAAACCAGGTCAGCCCCATGAGTAGAATTGTAACATAAATATTGTAAATAAAAAGTAAAAAAAACTTCATAAAATAGTTAATCGCTACACAATCACTACACGTTAAAAACTATATACTCTAAAATAAAAAATAGGAGTATTAAAATGAAAAAGGTTTTTTCATCAATAGCGATTTTAGCGACCCTCTCTTTTGCAGGCGGGTTTATGGATATGGGTATGAGCGGTGATTTGCATGTAATGCTCTCAAGCGATAGAGTTTTAAGCCAAGGGCAAAACAGCATTAAAATCGAACTAAACAGAGGCGGTCACGGTGGTAAAGTTGTCGATGCGAAGGATGTAAGAGTTAAGTTTTTTATGCCTCAGATGCCCGGAATGCCTTATATGGAGTCAAAAGATATCTGTAAAAAAACAGAGAGCTTTTTTGAGTGTAACGTCAATTTCGGTATGAACGGAACATGGCAGTATCAGGTTTTTATAAAAGATGAGCAGGGCAAGGATTATAAACACAAAGGGAGTGTCAATCTAGGTCAAGCTTCATCGATGCATGGTCACTAGGAGCAGATTATGAAGATGCTGACTCTTTTTATGATTCCTTTTGTATGTTTTGGTGCGGAATTTAGCGAAGTTTTTGACAAAGCTGCTCTAAACTCGCCTCTTTTGCGTGCAAAACATGAGAAGATTTTAGCATCATATGAGGCTATAAAAGGTGAAGCGGTATATAAAAATCCCGTCATCTCCATAGGTGCCAATGATCTGCTTTTAAATGAGAACTTTTTAAAAAGAGACATCGAGCCTATGCAGACGAACTTTATAGGAATAACCCAAGAGTTTGAAACATTTGGCAAGCTTGAACTCAAAGAGGCAATACTTCGAGTCGATACCCTTGTTTTAGAGTATGAACTCGAAGATTTGAAGCTTGATTTATATAAAAAAACTGCACTCATTGTTGAGAAGATAACAACATTTTCAAATCTTTTAGAGCTTTTAGAGAGAAAAAAAACAAACTTAGAGATACTCATAGACTATTATGAAAAAAGCATAAGTGTCGAGAGCGGTTTTAAAAAAAGCGTCGAACTTCAAAAAAAGATATTTGCTCTTGAGGACAAGATATTAGAGCTTCAAGAGAGTGTTCAAAGAGTAAAAAATGAGTTTAAATATCTTACAAGTCAAGAGTTCATCCCGATGCAAAGAGCACAAATCGGCGAAGAGTTTATGGAAGAAGATATAAAAAAAGCACCGAAATATAAAATTTTTGAGCTGCGCAGCAGACAGTTGGAGATTGCTGCAAAGCTTGAAGAGAGAAAAAAATACTCAAACATAAGCCTATCTCTAAGCTACAACCACCGCCAAAATTTTGAAGACTATCTCTCCGTGGCGACATCTTTTGCACTCCCGATCTACGGCAGCGAAGATGCAAAAGTAAAAAAAACACGCTACTTAAAACAAGAGAACTTCCAAAATGCACAGAACTATCTGCAAAATGCAACTATGATCTTTCAAAATAACCGTAAAAAAGCGGAGTATTTCACTAAAAGAGTTGAGAATCTTGATGCGATTTTAGAGAAATACAGAGCGCTCAGCAGTTATGAGAAATCAAACATAAGAAACAGCGTCATGCTTGAAAAAAGCATAGAGGATGAGAATCTTCTTTTTGATCTGGAGATAGAGAGATTAAAATATAAACTAGAGATAAAAGCCGCCGAGCTGGAGCTTTTTTATATCACGAAAGAGAGTATATGATGAAAACGCTACTATTAGTTCTTTTGAGTTTTGCTTTTGTTGAGGCAAAAACGTTTGAACAAGCCTTTAATATCCAGAGTATTAAGCCAAAGATGCAGATGAAAAAAATCACCAAAAGCTACTATGCAACAACCTCCTATGATGAAAAAAAGATATATGAGCTTGTGTTGCGCTTTGATGGAAATATTGAAAACTTGGAAGCAAACGAGCTTTATAAGAGTGTTAAAGCGGGGCAGAGACTTTTTGATATCTACTCCAAAGAGATATATACGCTTAAAAAAGAGCTTGAGTCTACAAAAAATCTTCAAACTCTTAATGCAACTATTTTGGAGAAGCTGCATCTCTATGAACTGGACAAAAGAGCGATCGACTCTAAAGGTGCGGCAGTTCCCTACTACAGCAAATACAGCGGTAAGATTATTCAAAAAAATATTTATGAAGGCTCTTATGCCAAAGCGGGTGGAGTGCTTTTAAAGATAGTCGATGACTCCTCTATGTGGGTAATTGCGAAGGTGTATCAAAAGGATATTGAGTTTGTAAGTAAGGGCATGAACGCGCTTATAGACGTAGAGGGCTTAAGCGAACCGATAGTCGCAAAGGTGGGCAAGATCTATCCAAAAATAAACAAAGAAGATTTGACTTTTGATGTCAGGATAGATGTTAAAAACCCCAAGTCTAAAATATTTCCCGATATGTTTGCAAAAGTAAGTTTTAGTAAAAAACTCAGCGCAGCACTCACTCTTCCAAAAGATGCGGTCATAAAAAGAGGAGATAAGTTCTATGTTTTCACTAAGATCTCAAAGAGCGAATATGAGCCTAAAGAGATAGAGGTAGAGTATATAGGCGGATACTATCGTGTACTCTCAGGTATAGATGAGAGTAGCGAAGTGGCGCAAAATGCACTCTTTTTACTTGATAGCGATGCGGTAACAAACGGCTCATACATGAGCGAAGAGTGGTAGTGAGATGATTGAGAGAATCATAAGCTTAAGTGCGAAAAATATATTTTTGGTTCTTATAGTTTCGGTAATTTTAACGGCTCTGAGTCTTTTTAGTCTTAAAAATATCTCACTTGACGCGCTGCCTGATCTCTCGCCGCCTCAGGTGATTCTTCAAATCTCATATCCGGGACAGTCTCCAAAGATCATAGAGGAGCAGGTTTCATATCCGCTTATAAGCTCTTTGATGTCGCTGCCTGGAATAGATACCGTAAGAGCCATGAGCAGTTTTGAAAACGGGCTTGTTTACATAATTTTTAAAGATGATACGGATATATATGATGCCAGAAGCAGAATTTTAGAGCAGCTCTCTTCCATCCTACCGACTCTGCCATCAAATGCAAAAGTAAGCATGGGACCGGACGCTACCGGTGTAGGCTGGGCGTATCAATATATTTTAAAATCAGACAAACTCAACCTTCAAGAGCTGAGAGATTATCAGGATTACTACCTAAAATACGGTCTTTTGGGCGTTGACGGCGTGAGCGAAGTAGCGGCTGTAGGCGGATTTATAAAGAACTATCAACTCCTTATCGATCAGGATAAGATGGTCAAGTACAACGTCGGTATCGGCGAAATAACAGCTGCTCTTAAAAAGAATAATCAAGACAGGGGCGGCGGCGTGCTTTTGCAAAACGGATATGAAAATATCATTCAAGCACGCGGATATGCGACAAGCGTGGAAGATATAGAAAATATAACCATCAAGGTAAACGGAGTAGTTCCTCTCAAGCTTAGCGACATAGGAGAGCTCTCTTTGTCTCCCATGCCAAGACGTGGCGTTGCGGAGTTTAACGGAGAGGGTGAGGTTGTAGGCGGTGTTGTTTTGGTGCGTTACAAAGAGAACACTTATGATGTATTGCAGAAGATTAAAGCCAAAATCGAGTCTCTAAAGAGTGAAGATGTGGAGATAGTTACGGCGTATGACAGAACAAAACTCATAGACAGAGCCATAGATACTCTTAAAAGTACGCTGATCGAGGAGTCCATCATCGTTATCATCATCACGGCTCTGTTTCTATTTCATTTTAGAAGCGCACTTGTCGTCGTTATAGTGCTTCCTTTGACGGTACTGCTTAGTTTTTGGCTGATGACGTTGTTTGATATAGGCTCAAATATTATGAGTTTGGGAGGCATTGCCATTGCTATAGGTGCTATGGTGGACGCCTCCATCGTCATGATAGAGAACGCGCATAAACACCTTGCTAAAAGCGACGGTTCAAAGAGCAGAGTAGAGATTATCATCGACTCTTCAAAGCAGGTGGGGCGTCCTATCTTCTTTGCTCTTATGCTTATAGTTGTCTCCTTTTTGCCTATTTTTGCACTGGAGGGGCAGGAAGCCAGACTCTTTTCGCCGCTTGCCTATACAAAGACGTTCGCTATGCTTATGGGTGCTATTCTCTCCATCACATTAGTACCTGTTTTGATGATACTTTTTATAAAAGGAGAGATTAAAAAAGAGGAGAGCAACCCCATAAACCGCTTTTTTACATTTTTATACACTCCCGTGCTGAAGCTGTTTTTAAAACTAAAGTATCTTGTTATTATCTTGTCTATAGCTGCCATGGCGTATATCTACCCACTTTACATTACCCAAAAATGGGAGTTTATGCCGCAGCTTAACGAGCAGGATTTTATGTATATGCCCGTTACGCCCTACGGTATCAGCATTGAGCTCGCATATGAGCTCTCTCATGAGACAAACAAGATTATAAAAAGCTTTCCCGAAGTAGATACCGTTTTTGCAAAAGCTGGACGCGCAAATACGGCGACAGACCCAGCACCTCTTGCCATGATAGAGACCATTATCACATTCAAGGATGAATCTCTTTGGAGAGATGGCATGACTTATGAGAGACTTATGCAGGAGATGGAAGATGCGCTTAAAATAAAAGGGCTGATAAACTCATGGACATATCCGATACGAGGCAGAATAGATATGCTTTTAACGGGTATCCGCACACCTTTGGGGATTAAACTTTACGGCGATGACAATAAGGTTTTGGAAGATGTAGCATCTAAAATAGAGCAGAGACTAAAAACCACACCTCTCACGCTTAGCGTATCTGCCGACAAATCAAACAGCGGCTACTATCTCGATGTAGAGATAAAACAAGATGCTCTCTCAAGATACGGCGTCTCAAAACAGGAGATACTTGACACGGTCTCGTTTGGTGTAGGCGGACTGGGTGTGAGCACTTTTATAGACGGACTTAAGCGTCACCCGATCTCTGTGAGAGTGGATGCTGACCAAAGAGACGATATAGATAAAATCAAAGAGTTAAAAGTCAAAACAAAATCCGGTTTTTTGCCTCTTCGTCTGTTCGCGGATATAAAATATACGGAGGGTGCCAGTGTCATAAAGAGCGAAAAGGGGATGAAAGTCTCTTTTGTCTACATCACGCCTAAGAGCGGCGTGAGCGTGGATGAGTATAAAAAAGAGGCGGCTGCTCTTCTTGAGAAGATAGAACTTCCAAAAGGTTACTACTACGAGTTTGCGGGGCAGAGCGAGTATTTGGAATCTGCAAAAAAGAGACTCGGTTTTATCGTTCCCATAGTGATAATAAGCATCTTCGTGCTTATCTATTTCGCACTTGGAGATGTTAAAAATTCGCTTATCGTATTTTTCACTCTGCCTTTTGCCGTTTTGGGAGGATTGCTCTATATTGATTATCTGGGGTTTAATATGTCCGTCGCAGTAATTGCGGGCTTTTTGGCACTGCTGGGCATTGCGGCTGAGACGGCTATAGTCATGGTCATCTATCTTGATGAAGCTCTGGGAGAGAAGGACGGATCACATGAAGAGGCTATCATTAGAGGTGCGGCAGGACGCTTAAGACCAAAACTGATGACCGTTTTTGCCACTCTTGGCGGACTTATTCCGATTATGTTTATAGACGGAGTCGGAAGTGAAGTCATGCAGAGGATTGCAGCGCCAATGATAGGAGGCCTAGTAACCTCGGCGATTCTGACGCTGCTTATCATACCTGTTTTATACTCTCTAAGGAAAAAAGTGTAAAATACTCAAATGAATATTTTACTACTTGAAGATGATGTCATCTTATCGGAGATACTTTGTGAGCATTTGAGCGAAAAAGGGTACTTTGTGTCGTCTGTTTATGACGGTGAAGAGGCTTATGAGATGATACTCAAAAAACGTTATGATTTAATGCTTCTTGATGTCAACGTACCGCTTTTAAGCGGTTTCGAGCTCTTAAAACTTCTAAAAGAGCAGCATGTAAATATCCCCACTATCTTTATCACTTCGCTTGATTCTGCACATGACTTAAAAAAAGGTTTCGATCTGGGGTGTGACGACTATCTAAAAAAACCCTTTGAACTCTTGGAACTGGATGCGAGAATAGAGCATCTTGCAAAGGTGCATAATTTAGACAGGTCACAGATGAAAATTGACGCACAAAACTATCTTGACAAGGCGACTTACGAGCTTGTCAAAAACGGTAATAGAGTAAAACTCTCTAAAAAAGATTTTGAGATAATAGAGTATTTTTTATTGCAAAAAGGGAGTGTCGTATCACATGCACAGCTTATTGCAAATATCTGGTTTGATAGCGAAGTGCCGAGTGACGCAACTCTTAGAACATATATAAAAAATATCAGAGCACACCTTGGCAAGGATTTTATAACAACAATCAAAGGAGTCGGCTATAGAGTTAACATCCAGTGAAAAAAAGTCTTTTTGGGGCTTTTTAGGACTTTATCTTAGTTCCTCAATCTTTCTTATTCTTTTTATAGCCGTCAGTTTTTACCGCTATGAGTCCTCAAATATCATCTCCATGAAAAAAGAGAAGATGCAAAACATAGCACTTACTCTCTCTTCTGAGATCATCTCATCTTACATGCGCTCAGAGCCTCTGCATATAGAAAATGTAGATGGGTATGAAGTAGCGCTTTATGATGAGCATCAGATGCCGATTTATGGCCAAGAGGCGGAAGATATTGTCTTTGAACAGGGCTTTTATAAAGACAAAAGATTTGATTATTTTGTCGATATGAGCCCGCAGATGCACCACGGTGTTAAATATCTGGTACTTAAGAGCAAAAAAGAGGATCAAGAGACGCAAAAGCTGTTGCAAAGCATACTCTTTACGGCTATGTTCTCGGTTCTGGTCGTTGCTGTTGTGGGTTATTTCCTCTCAAAGATGTTTTTAAAACCGATTCAAAACGAGAGGGTAAAACTAGACAAATTTATCAAAGACTCAACACATGAACTTAACACTCCCATAACGGCAATACTTATGAGTATTGAGCGGCTCAAAAAAGAGAATATCGACGAGAAGATTTTAAAAAGAGTGGATATCAGCGCAAAAAGAGTGCAAAAGATATACTCCGATTTGACATACCTGCTGCTTGAGAGTGAAAATGAGAATGTAAAGCAGATTAACCTAAAGGAAATCGTAGAGAACGAACTCACGCTCTATGAAGACTTGGCGCTTAAAAAATCTCTCTCCATCCATAAAGAGCTGGAGGATGCCTTCTTTAGCATGGATGAGGTAAGTGCCCAGAGGCTCTTTGGCAATCTGATCTCCAATGCACTCAAATACAACAAACATGGCGGCAAGATGGAGCTAAAACTCACTCCAAAGATGTTTAGCATCTCCAATAGCGGCATCGGCATAAAAAAAGAGCAGCAGCGCATGATTTTTGATAGGTTTTACAGAGCAAACGAGTATGAAGGCGGATTCGGTATAGGTCTTGACATCGTAAAGAGAGTTTGCAAAAAATATAAGATAGACATAGAGATAAGCTCTACAGAAAATGATTTAACGGTGGTAACATTGAGGTTTTAAAAGTAGTGGTGGTGGCCAATCTCGGAATCG
>NZ_JAVVFL010000027.1:0-4753 GCF_032250635.1 Sulfurimonas sp. | reverse complement strand
AACCAAGGACACAATGATTTTCAGTCATTTGCTCTACCGACTGAGCTAATTGGCCGTGAAGTTTCTTTAAAATAGGTGGTGGCCAATCTCGGAATCGAACCAAGGACACAATGATTTTCAGTCATTTGCTCTACCGACTGAGCTAATTGGCCATATTTTAAAGAGCGCAATTATATCTTTTAGGGACTGAAAGTAAGCTTACAGAGCGCTATTTTAAATATTTTTGAAGAGTTCGACTATTGCGATTTGTTCAAGCTTTTTTATCTTTTTCTCTAGCAAATCTACGCTCTCATCACCGTTGAGTAGGAGCTCTTTTTGCAGCAATATTTTGCCCTCGTCATAGTTTTCGTTTACCTCATGGAGGGTTACACCGCTTATTTTCTCTCTGTTTTTTATAACCGCTTCATGGACATAACGCCCGTACATCCCCTCTCCGCCATACTTTGGCAGAAGTGCGGGGTGTGAGTTTATGATCTTGAACTCTCCTGTCAAATCGCTAGAGAGCTTCTTCATATAGCCCGATAGGAAAACATAATGGCATCCATACTCTTTTAAAAGTAGCGCTATTTTTTCATCTGGATTTGCATCTGTTTTTGAGTTTACGACAAAGTTATCAATGGCGTAATTTGTTGCATTTTGTAAAACTAAAGCGTTTTGATTGTTTGATATAACTAATACAAGCTCAATGTTTAGCTCTTTTTTGATTAGGGCTTCATATAGTGCGTCAAAGCCGCTTCCGTTGTGTGATGCAAGTACTGCTACTTTTATCATTAGAGCTCTCTTACACTGTTTTTAAAGACGTCACCTCTATGTGCGTAGGAGGTAAACTCATCAAGACTTGCCGCCGCGGGAGAGAGCAGGGCGACTTCATCTTCTTTTAGATTTTTGTCTATCTTTTTTACGGCATCGACTAAGTTTTCGCAGATGGTGTACGCAATGCCGTACTCACGCGCCAAGTCAGAGAGTCTCTCTTTGTTTGAGCCGATATTGTAGATTTGAACATCGCAATTTTGAAGGAATCTAAAGAGTTCGCTCAAGTCCACGCCCTTGTCATCTCCGCCTAAAATTAGATGCACATGCTGCTCTTTATAGCGTCTTAGTGCGACTATGGCAGCGTCAAGGTTCGTCGCCTTTGTATCGTTTACCCACAGACGACCACTGCGGTCTCTTAGCTCCTCTTGTCTGTGCGGGTCGATGACAAATGAGTTGATTTTTTCGTAGTCAATATGATCAAAGAGTATCTTCTCAATCGCCATCGCCAAAAGCGCATCCATCAAAAATGCGCCTTTGAAATTTACTCTGTTTATATCTATCTCAAAGCAGGAAGCCAAATCTCTCTCATCTTTGTAGCTAATCACATGAGCTGCTGTTTTTACATCTTTATATGCCTCAGGGATGATTGCAATCTCTCCCTCGCGCATCATAGTGATAGGCTTTAGTTTTGCGCTTACGTACTCACTCATATCCCCATGCCAGCTGAGATGATCGGGTGTTATAGGAAGCAGTACATAGATATTTGGTGCGGCTCTGTTTGTGTAGTGGGTAGTAAATGAGCTTGTCTCAAGTATCCACAAACTTGCCTCTAAATCAAGCTCGCCAAGAGGTGTTCCGATGTTGCCGCCTGCCTGTGAGCCTCTCTCTTGTAGCAGATGCTGCATCATCTGAGTTGTAGTAGTTTTGCCGTTTGTTCCGCTAATCCATACACATAGAGGTGCACTGTCCGCAAAAACATCATACTCGCTTATGAGATTTCTTGCTTTTTGTATCAGCGGGTTTGATGGAGGGATTCCGGGAGATGGAACCTCCAAATCAGAGTATTTTGGATTGAAATCGGATGAGGGTTTTACCTTAAAACCGTTCTCGTCCTTAAAGGGTTTTGTGCATTTGTCATCATAAAAGATTGCGTTAGGATATTTTTTTGCCAGAGCTTTTGTGGTCTTGCCATATCCAAAGAGAGAGACTCGTAACATCAGCGAATCTTTAGTGAGATAAGGGCGATGATGTTGGATAAAATGGCAATAATCCAAAATCTAACGATTATCTTGTTCTCCGCCCAATGTTTCATCTCAAAATGGTGGTGAATAGGCGCCATCAAAAATACCCTCTTTTTTCTCAGTTTGTAGCTTCCCACTTGGAGTATTACCGAGAGTGTTTCTATGACAAATATGGAGCCGATAAGAAGAAGAAGAATCTCGCTTTTGGAGATGATGGCAAGGTAGCCTAAAAATGCGCCTAGAGTTAGAGAACCGCTATCTCCCATGAAGATTTCCGCAGGATGGCAGTTGTACCACAAAAACCCTGTAAGCGCTCCAATAAGGGCACTTGATACTATCGCAACCTCTCCTATATTGATGTTTGGCATAAGCAGGTAGGAGCTGATTACCGCATTTCCCGTTATGTAGATTATGATGCTAAATGAGGTAAGCGCTATGATGGATGGCACCGTGGCAAGACCGTCAAGACCGTCGGTAAGGTTGACTGCATTTGAGGTGGCTATTATGACAAGAACCCAGAAGATAACCGAAAAACCGCCCATGTCACATACAGGATTTTTAATAAATGGTATATAAAGGTCTGTGTTGAAATCCGGTGCAATATACAAAAACATGGCAATCGCAATTGCAGAGACTATCTGTAAAAAGAGTTTGGTTCTAGCTTTTAGACCTGCAAGGTTTTCGTTTTTTTTGATTTTTGCATAGTCGTCTTTAAAGCCTATGAGAACAAATAGAAAGAGCGTAAGAATTGCTCCAAGAGCGTAGATGTTTGAGAATTTTATAGTAATTAAAGAGGCTAAAATAGTTGAAAAAATAAAAACTATTCCGCCCATAGTCGGTGTTTTTGCTTTGCCTTGATGACGCTCAGGTGCCCAGTTGTTAATAGGCTGAACACTTGATGTTCTTTGCGCCCATCTTATAAAACGAGGAAGCAAATAGAGAGTAAAAAAAAGTGCCAAAAAGAAAGCTATTCCGGCACGAATTGTGATGTATCCAAGCAGATTTATATGAAAAATTTCTGAAAGCCAGTATAACAAAGTAAGAGGTCCTTATAAATAAAAATGACATTATAGTATAATTGCATAAAATTTTTATTTATAAGGATTTCTATTGACAAAAAAGGTTGTTTTGGTCATAACAGACGGTATTGGCTACTCCTCAAAAACGGAGTTTAATGCATTTCACAATGCAGCAAAACCGACGTATGACAAACTCTTTAGCACAACTCCCCACTCGCTGATTGATACTTACGGGCTAAGCGTCGGGCTGCCTGAGGGTCAGATGGGAAACTCTGAAGTTGGGCATATGAGTATGGGAAGCGGAAGGGTTTTGTATCAGGACTTGGTAAAAATCTCTTTGGCGCTAAGCGAGAATAGATTTAAAGAGAATACCGAGTTTAAAAATCTTTTAGAAAAATCAAACAGACTTCATCTAATCGGACTTATGAGCGATGGCGGTGTTCACTCGCATATAGACCACTTTATGGGCATAGCGGACATTGCTGCACGTGAGGGCAAAGAGGTTTTTTTGCATCTAATCACTGATGGCAGGGATGTTTCGCCCACGTCTGCTAAAAAGTACCTAGAGCAGGTGAGTAAGCATGTTGGTAAAAATGTAAAAATAGCTACGATTTCAGGCCGTTTTTACTCTATGGATAGGGATAATCGCTGGGATAGAGTCCAAAAAGGGTATGAGGCAATAGTCGGCGCAACCCCCAAAACCGATATGAATCCTACAGAGTACATCGATGCATCTTATGCAAAAAATGAGACGGATGAGTTTGTGGAGCCTGTAGCCTTTGGCGGTTATGAGGGCATGAGAGATGGCGATGCTGTTTTGACTATTAATTTTAGAAGCGATCGCATGAGAGAGCTCGTAACTGCACTCGGAGATAAAACTTTTAACGGTTTTGAGAGAGAGTTTAAAAAGCTTCATTTAGCGACTATCACGGAGTATGACAAGAGTTTTGCTTATCCAGTTTTATTTAAAAAAGACTCTCCTAAAAATACTCTCTCAGAGGTGATTTCAAAAGCAGGTCTCAGACAGCTTCACACTGCCGAGACCGAAAAATATGCACATGTGACATTTTTCTTTAACGGCGGAATTGATGAGCCGTATGAGAACGAGACAAGGGTTTTAATACCCTCTCCAAATGTAAAAACTTACGATGAAAAACCTCAGATGAGCGCGCCAGAGGTCGGCGATGTGGTTTTAATGGCAATGGATGAAGCGTATGATTTTGTAGTCGTAAACTTTGCAAACGGCGACATGGTAGGACACACGGGAGATTTTGAAGCGGCAAAAATTGCCGTAACTGCCGTGGATACAGAGCTTGGAAAGATTTTAGCAAAAGCAAAAGAGAAGGGCTATGCTGTTCTCATTACCTCAGATCATGGAAACTGCGAAGAGATGAGAGATGGTGATGGACATATCTTAACAAATCACACGGTTGGAAAAGTGTGGTGTTTTGTGGAAGCCGAGGGTGTTACAAAAGTACAAAACGGAGCGCTTAATAACATTGCGCCGACTGTTTTAAAACTTATGGGTTTAGAGATTCCATCCGAGATGGATCACAGTTTAATATAAAATTTTACTCTAAACAAATTCGCTTAGGCTTCACCGTGGGTACCCCAAAGCTAAAGCTTTGACCCTTCGGTTGCAGAATCGCTCATTTTGTTTGAGCAAAATAAAATTAATAAAAAAGGAAAAATAGATGAAATTTAGCGGAAAAAATGTTTTAGTAACGGGTTCAAGCAGAG
>NZ_JAVVFL010000243.1:0-2578 GCF_032250635.1 Sulfurimonas sp. | reverse complement strand
TCATCTACCCATTTAAGATATTCAATAATATCTTTAGTCTCTTTTTCATTCATGTGCTGATTAGGCATTTTAAGGTTAAAGTAATCAATCATACCTTTAACATATGGATCATCATACATTTTTTCAGGATTCATAATAAAATCTTTTACCCATTTTTGACTATCTTCACCATGTCTCTCAAGTACACCTGTTAAGTCTGGACCGGAAGAAACTTTACCGATAACGTGACAACCGCCACATCCGCCTTCTCCAAATGCTTTTTCACCGTTAGCTGCTGCAGCTGACTGTTTTGTAGCAATGATTCTAACAAGGGCATCTTTTGCTCTGATTCCAACATCGGCTGTTTTAACCATAAGCTGCCAAATCATATTTTCAAAAAGGATAGCTTTTTCCAAATCACCGACTTTAACAGCTTCATCAGCCAGTTTTTTCTGTGCCGGAATTTGACCATATTGATCAAACGCATCTGTAACAAGATCCGCAACAACTTTATGCTTATCAAAGTTATTGTCTTTTAAGAACTTAACGACCGACTGGATAACAGCGTCAGTTGCGGCATTTGTTGCAACAGTTTTGTCATACTCAGCTTTTAGCTGCGCAGGGGTCATTGTCTGCATCTTCATTTTTTGAGCGCTCTCATACTTTTTGTTCGGGTCTTTTACCATTAGGTAACCCATCATCTCTAAGTGAAGAGCAGAACAAAATTCAGTACAGTAGTAAGGGAAAACACCCTCTATATCAGCAGTAAACTTAATACTTGCAGTCTTTCCAGGTTCAAGTGAAGCGTGAACATTGAAATGGTCAATCGTGAAACCGTGTGCCTCATCTTGAGCACGCTCAAGGTTTGTTAGGTACATAGTTACTTCATCGCCCTTGTTTACGGTTATTCTTTCAGGATTGATGTGTGAACGAACAACAGTCGCATAAACTTTAACTTTGTTTCCGTCTCTCTCAATTCTCTCTTGACCGGCAAGTGTTTTACCTTCGTGAATAGTATCCATTCTTGAGTTAGTACCCATTGGATATCTTACATGTCCGTGAAGTTTTTCAGCTCTAATAGCAACTGCTTGGTGCGGTTCGCCAAGTGGCAGAGGCATATCAACAAGAAGATCCATTGTTTTACCGCTAATATCGATTAGCTGGTGATTTTGAGGATGCAGAGGTCCGACATTTTGGAATCTATCAATCGCAAGTTTATTTAATGAGATGATATATTTTCCTTGAGGATCGGCAGATTTGCCCTCCATTCCACATAAATGCCCAACGTTATAGTGAACATTTTCTTTATCTATAACTTTAAGAGTTTTATAGTTCCATTTTACAATTTGACTATCAACGTAAAGTGAAGTATAAATTTCACCATCAACGTTTGAGTATTGGTTATGCAATGGCCCAAGACCAAGTTCTGCTTGACCGTGAAGAGATTTTTTCATATCTAAGATAGGAATACCGTATGGATCTTTTCCCGCATACTCTTTGCTGTCGATAAGTTTTTTGATTTTGCTCCATTTAAAAACAGAAGCGTGTGTATCTAGTTTACCACAAACCGTGATGTACTCACCATCAGGAGAGACGTCTACACCGTGCGGAGATTTTGGTTCAGGAATTAAGAACAGAGCATTGTTTTTAACTGCAATATCCATAGGAATAACTTTGTGATCATTAATGATTTTTACATTTTTTGGATCTTTTGCAAGCTCTCCCAGTTTTTTCCAGTTATATACATGCAAGAAGTCGGTATCGTTTCTACTCATACCAGCTTCGTTTGGCGGCATACCGACTTCGATTCCGCCTGTATACATCTCAGTATTTACAGAGTTTGTAAATCCCCATCCATCAGAAACACCTTTCCCTGAGTCACTTAAATCTTGCATATATGGAGGCATCTCAATTGTAAAAGACGCTTTTTCTTGAATCTTCCCTTTTTTGTGATCAAACTTCCACATGGTAACACCACCGCGGTATGCCTCTTTATAAGCTTCGATTGGGTGGTAGTTGTTATCATATGGAGCTGCATATTGACATGCTTCTATGATATACTCACTGTTTTGTGTAAAGAAAGCCCCTCCGTGAGCAGATTTGAATACAGGGTTAACAACAATCTGTTTTGTTTCAAAGTCTGCTAAGTCGATGATAGCGATACGAGGATTTGCCTTGTCGTTGATAGCAAGCCATTTGCCGTCATATTTTCCATCTATTTCTGAGAGAGCAGGGTGGTGCGTATCTCCCCAGTTTATCTCTCTTCCTCTGATATTTCCTTGTCTTAGAACCTTCTTAGACTCTTCGTCAAATCCGTATCCCTGCCAAGGTTCAGGAGTAAAAACTCCGATATATTTTAAAATTCTCATAGACGGAACGCCGTATACTATTACCTGTCCAGCCTGACCTGCAGAACTAAAAACAACAAACTCATCTTTTACGCCCGAAGGATTGTAAGTTTTTGCAGCACGGACTACATCAACTTCGCTTAAACCTCTTTTCTTCATAACTTCCGCAAGCTCACCGCCGTTAGCAACCAAAGCGGTCGCTGCCACAGAAGCGCTTAGTATGACTGAAGAAAACTTGGTAAAATGTCTTT
>NZ_JAVVFL010000242.1:0-2584 GCF_032250635.1 Sulfurimonas sp. | reverse complement strand
ACCTCCTCTTTGTGCATAAAAAAGTACTTCATCATATCTTTTACGCCATCAAATGAGAAGTGTTTATCTCCGTAAAATATCTGCGCCGCCCATTTTGGATATTTGTAGACAAACATACCGCAAATCGGGCACTTTTCATTTTTATCAACACTTATTGTCTCGCCAAGATTTTCAAGGTCGCCAAACCTTTTTACTTCCCAAAGGTAGAGAGAGAGCGGCTGTATCTCACTCTCTTTTAGTTCGCCGCAAACATTTTCATCTTTTATGTGTGCTTTGAGTTCGTTGATCTCAAGATAGCTCTTAAAGTCTATCTCCTTTTCGCATCTCTTCTCAAAGATTTTTTTACCAATAGAGTAGACCTGCTTCTCTTTTTTATTCTCAACCATTGCAATATCTGACTTCAGTGAATCCTGTGCCATCTTGAGCGCTGTTTTAAAATCAACTATCTCCCCACCATTTTCAATACTGAAATCTTCCGCAGCCTCTTTATCTTCAAAAGCAAGCTTACTCACCTTTGCCATAGTGCCTCTGATATCGGAACCGACGACATAGTAGGCATTTTTGGCACCTATTAGCTTTTGGGTTGAAGCATCAACGACCTTTATATCATCAATGTCTATCTCATACTCCTGCATATCTACCGCAAGACATCTCATGGAGCAGTATTGTCTGTTTTTATGATTGTTGATTATTGAAGCGTGTGAAGTTTTATAGTAAGCCTCTATGCTCATGCCGCATATCGGACACCACTCTTTTTGAGAACCTATTTGGACTAACTGGGGTTTTGTTGTTGCTGCTTTTGTAAAACCGTTCGCATCTAAAGCTGCTACTGATAAAATGAAACTAAAAAAGAGGAGTACTTTTATAAACATAGAATTTCCTTGAATAATAATTGTATTATTCTATCCTAAAGTAATAAAAAGTAGTTTAGATGATTCTTTAATATGAAGAGATTACCTAAGTTAAAAACTTAGGTAAAAATATTTAAAATTTGTATTTTAGACCAAAAAGAAGACTCTCGCCTCTAGAACTTGTAACATTTGCACCCTCTACTTCAAACACAAGTTCCATATTCTCAGCCACTCCATACTCAAATCCCAACGCATAAGTAACGCCGTCAAGAGTCTCTTTTATATGAAGTTTGTCCATCTTCTCATACTCCCATGCATAGCCTAGTTTTGCGAGTATTGCAAAATGACCTACAAGAATTCTTGTATATGCAAAGTTAAAACCATATGTCGTATACTCCGCAGTATCTTTAATATGGTCATCTTCTACAACATCAGCTTCCGCATGTGTAGCAGACAACTCCAACGCATAGTTTGGAGTAAAAGAGTAGCCCAGATCTATACCTGCGCCAACTCCGGTCTCGCCGTTAAGTTTATGTCCATGATGCATAATTGTATCTCCCAATACAACTACCGCTTTTGGAACAATATAAAATCCGCTGCCGTCTCCCGAAGAAGAACTTGCAGAAGCAGTCTGAGAAACTGCTAATAATGTCAACCCGCTAACTATAAATTTACTTAATATACCTTTCACAATAGCCTCCCCAAAAAGTAGTATTAGCCAAAATGATATTAAATTTGTCGCTCAATCATCTTGATTGAAATCAAGTATTAAAAGAAAAAGTTATACTATACGGGAGAATAAAAATTGAGCGTAGCTTTTTAAAAAGTGCCCTTATTGGAGCCTAAGAAGCATTAGCCTTCTGATAAAAAGTACAAGCAGGGCCGCAGCTAAGATTTTAAAATCCAGTTCACTAGCCAGGTGGATGTTTCTAAAAGTGTCACTTTGAGTAGCTTCTACTCCGAGAAGCTGCATTGATAGTATCTTTGGAGAGTAGACCGCACTAAACATAAGTGCAGAGAAGACAATGGTAACCGCACTTGTGAATATTATCACATCTCTCTGCCCTCTTTTATACATCGCAAGTTCGTATACAGTAACAAAAAAGGCTAAAAAGTATATCCAGTAGCTAAAACGGCGAAAAATCTCGCCCATAATAATTCCAGCATTGTAGTTGTCAAGCAAAACAGAGTATAAAATCTTATCAGTATGAAAAACTATAGGGGCGACGACAGCACCCAAAACTAAAACAGCTCCAAATGTAGCGCACAAAAGAGTAAAATAGGCAAAATCTATAAAAATGTTTCTTTTCAAATACTATAACCTCAGTGTAAAACCTCTGTCAAAACCGCTATAGTCTTTATAAAACTCTAGTTTTGCAAAGTTTTTGTCTTTTAAATATGCCGATATTTTATCTTTTTGGTCATAACCCATCTCACATGTAAAAAAGTTAATCTTTCTGCTTAAGACTTCATCAAGAAGTTTTTTAATTATCTCATCGCCTATCTCTCCGCCAAAAAGAGCATTCTGTGGCTCATAAGAGAGGTTTGACTCAAGCTCTGCATTCTGAGCAATATAGGGAGGGTTTGAGACCAAATAATCAATCTGCTCATCTACGGGTTCTAGAAGTGAGCCGAGTCTTAGCTCAACTCTATCCTCTACCTCAAACAGCTCTATATTTTTCTTTGCAATACCAAGCGCCGCCTCTGAAATATCTACCGCTATAATCTTTGCA
>NZ_JAVVFL010000241.1:0-2657 GCF_032250635.1 Sulfurimonas sp. | reverse complement strand
CGGACATTCAATAAGTCGCTTATGCTCAACACTATTTTTATCGAGCAATCTCTCAAGATAGAGAAATGCCGTTGCAAATTTCTCTCTCTCCGCCTGATTTTTTACAACTTCAAGCGCTCCAAACAGTGCCATTAAATCATCTCCGCTTTTATTTCCATCTATCTTCTCTTACTACCACGCTGTTATCATTGTCGATGATGGTGAGTTCAAAGTCGCTGATATTGCATTGCAAAACCATTGCTCTCTTAGCCAAAAGCTCTATATCTCCATCAATATTCAGATAAACCACAGAGAGATTTTTAAAACGCCCAAGAGTGCCTTGCATCTGTTTCCACCAAGCCAAAGCGCTTCCCTCTTGATACATGTAGATAATAACTTTCTCAGAGCGACCGCACGCTTTTCTAATCCGCTTTTCATCTGGCTGACCCAAATCTATCCAGAGTTTTATATCGCCATTTAGAGCTTTTTGCCATAAATCCGGCTCATCATCTTGTGAAATTCCTTTGGTAAAGAGCAGCTCTTCATCTGCGTTTAACATAAACGCAACCAGCTTTATCATTAGGCGCAACTCTGTCTCGGAAGGATGTTTGGCAAGAGTAAAATTATGCTCCGCGTAGTAGTTGCGATCCATATCTGCAATGTTTAGCGAAGCTTTGTAAATAGTCGCGTTAGCAGCCATGATTTTCCTTTTATTGATTCTTTTTATAAGCGAGAGTATACAACAATAGGGAACAAACATCTAAGAGGTCTATGTTCCCTAAATAAACTAGATTATTCTATCGCTTCCGCCGTCAATTGCTATTTGAGCACCTGTCGTTTTTGCAAATGCTTTTCCCGCCATGGCACAAACCAGTTCTGCAACATCGTCTGATTTTATCTCTGTTTTGAGCACATTGTTCGTTTTGTACTCCTCCACGCTCATATTGTAGGCTTTTGCACGGTTAGCCAAAACTTCATCACTCCAGATTGCCGTATCAAACACAGCATGCGGATGAAGCGTGTTTACTCGCACTCCAAACTCTCCAAGCTCAAGTGCGGCAATACGTGCAAGCTGTGTCTGCCCCGCTTTTGCCACGGAATAAGCCGCCGCACCTTTGCCGGGTGCTGGAAAGTTTTTAGAAGCAACCATAATAACCGTTGCATCAACGCCTAACTTTAGAAACGGAGCCGTATATTTGAGCAGTTTTTGGTGCGCGGTAAGATTTATATCCATACTTCTTTGCCAGTTCTCATCGCTCAACATGTCAAGATTTTCGCTGGGTGTGAAGATTCCCGCATTGCTGACAACTATGTCGATACCGCCAAAACTCTTAACCACCCTCTCTATCGCTTTTTGGATGTCTTCGCTACATGTCAAATCACATTTCACACCGATTGCATCGCTCTTTGCAAAGATTTTCTCAACTTCTGGGTTAATATCAAGAGCAACTACCGCCGCTCCTCTTTTGTTTAACATCTTGGCGATTGCCAGTCCTATTCCGCTTGCCGCACCAGTTATAAGGGCAACTTTTCCGCTAAACTCAGGCGCACTTCCGCCCCCTTTTAGCTTTGCCTGTTCAAGCGACCAGTACTCAACTTCAAAGATATGTTGTGCGCTCAGAGCTTTGTAACCGCCTAGTTTTTCGGCTTTTATAATTGCCTCAAAGGTGTGGTCGTTTATATCTTTTATGATGTTTGCCTCTTTGGCACTTGCACCGAAAGAGAGGGTTCCAGCTCCTTTTAATATTGCAAAATTCGGAGCGGGGTTTAGAAGTGTCTCGTCTGTTTTGTAAGCTTGAAAATACTCTTTGTACTCTTTTACAAAATCTGCCAGATCTGCTCTAAAGTCATCTCCTAAAATGGCAGGAACCCTCTTTGTTCTTATAACATGATCAGGAGTCAGAGGTCCCTCGGTAGCGATTTTTTCAACATTTTGCTTTGAAAAGTGTACCGCCAGATCACTGTCGTTCAAGATAGAGATAGTCGCTCTGCCTTTAAGATTTGAGACCTCTTTGCGGATCTTTGCCAAAGTAAGAAGCTCACAAGAGACATCAGATTTTTCTACATGCAGGTTTGCACCCTTAGCTTCAAGATACTTCTCAGCCTTATCTACAAGCTCTATAGTCTTCTCGTAAGATTTTTTTGCATCATCATTGAATGTAAAAAGACCGTGGTTCATTAAAACCATCCCCTCCAACTCACTCCAATCAACATCCCTCGTCATATCGTAAATGAGTTTTGCAAGAACAAATCCGGGCATAATATATGGAATAACCAACACTCTCTCACCGTAAAGCTCTTTTATCTTCTCTTCGCCGCCCTGCGTATTTGTAATGGTTACAACAGCGTCGGTATGCGTGTGGTCGACAAATTTAAAAGGGATAATCGCATGCAGTATCGCTTCAACTGAGGGGTTTGGAGCAGATGGATTTGTCATGGCAAGGCGCTGATACTTTACCATATCGGTGTCGCTAAGCTCTTTTAACTCCGCCATTTTAAGAAGCATCTCCATCTTAACAGGAGCAAAACCCTCAGCTTCAATGGTTGCCAAATCCCAGCCGCTCCCTTTGACATAAAGAATCTCTTCAATCTCTCCAAAAAGGTTTGTAGCAGTTGATTTTACAGATGTGTTTCCGCCGCCATGAAGAACCAAAGAGGCATCAAGCCCAAGCAGTCTT
>NZ_JAVVFL010000240.1:0-2690 GCF_032250635.1 Sulfurimonas sp. | reverse complement strand
AACTCTTTTTCCAAAGTTATGTCAACTGCTATACCGCAAATTTTTACCTCTTCATTTTCATCTTTTAGAGGAAATTTTTTTACAAAAAAGATTTTTCTCTCATCTTCTAAGTCTATTTCTACTTCAGTAGTAGTTGGCTTTTTCTCATTTATGACCGTTAAATCATCAATATTTAAACTCTCTACTACATCTTTTGGAAATAAATCTGCATCTTTTTTCCCTACTATCTCCGCGTTAAATATTTTATAAAAGGCGCTGTTTGCAAATATATATGTTCCGTCTCTGCTCTTTTCAAATATAATGGAATCTATAGCATCAAGAATATTCTTCATATTGTTTTTTTCAATACGTATTACTTTTAGATACTTATCAAGATAGCGTAGAGATCTTTTAAATATAGTTTGATAGTAAAAAATAATGAGTATGATGTTCAAAATACCGATGATTGAGAGTTTTGTAAACGTCTCTGAGTATATTTGATTGTAGCTTTGCTCACAACGATCAACAAAATCATTAAGTACGGTAAATATCTCATCTCTGTTGTTTATAAGTTTTGCATGCAATTTCTCATCTGGAACTTCAATATATAAATGCGCTGTCTCTATAAAATCTTTTATAGGTCTGTTTTTTAAACTCTCTATGCTGATATTAGGCGCATCTGTTTTGATTAGATTTAAAAGTTTTTTTTCGTTTGAAGAGTACTCAGATACTTCTGTCTTTAATCTTTCTAATGCATCATTGTCATTTAGTAAAAAATGATTGTTAAGTTCAAAAATTATTTTTTGCGAAAGCACGCGTTGTTTACCGGCGATATTGATTAGTTCCGCACAATATTTACTTTTGTACCCCATATTTATAAGCGTAATAATACCAAATAAAAAAATCAAAAAAATTAATATTAGCGCAATTAAATTTATTTTTTTGAGTTTATGTATATCTGACACATTTACCTCTTTTATTGGAGTATAATGATTTAGTTTATGTCATTTCAGGCTTAATCAATAATTTAAATTTATGATTAAACTAAAGAATTGATTTTATAAAAATAGTTGGTATATTTTTACTTTATAAGAAGATTTTTTCAACCTACTATAGCAGGTTGAATAAAAGTCGCTTTAAAACTAGAATAAGCCAAAAAAATGGCAGAGTGGATTTACATGAAATTTGAATTTTCAAAAGAAGAGATAGAAGATATCCACAGAAAAATAGGGCTCGCAGTAAGAAAATATAGAGAAAACAAAGGGGTCACCCAGCTTGATTTATCCTTAGAAATGGGCAATAAGTCTGTAAGTTTGGTCTCCGCTGCAGAGCTCTTTAGAAACAAGAAACGTTTTAATATAGGACATCTTTATAAAATATCCAAGATTTTAAATGTTCCTATGGTTGCCTTTTTTGAAGGAGCATCAGATAGTTAGATGTTTCTTATCTTTTTTACCTCTAAAAAGTAGGTGTGTCCTAGGTAGATAACAAAAAAGATTGCCCCAAAAAATATAGCAAAAGGAACAAGTGAAACAAGGTAGAGGAGAAGAGTTTTTACTCTAATGTTGTTTTTGTTGAAAAACTCTATCTGTTTTACCTCTTCCTTTGTGCAGATACTTGAAGAGACATCAAAAGTCAGCATCTTATGAAAAAAGTAGTAAAGCGGTACGTTGATTGCCACAATGTTTACAAGCGGTACAAAATAAAAAGGTATAAGTAAAAAGAAGAGCAAAATCATAATTGCTGCGTACTTTATGGCTAAAAAAATTGCGTGTATAGGGTTTGAGTAGCCTACCATCTCAATATCTCTGTAGTGTCTTAAATGAAGCTCTTTTAATACAAACGGCGTTAAAAAACCGATGATAATTATTGCCACGAAGATAGAGAGATATATTGTTAAAAAACCGCCGATTATGTAGATGAAGAAAGTTGCCAGCCATGAAGTTATGGTGTAACTCATCAAAAATTTCATAATTGCCGAACCTTCAAGCTCTGCTTCCATGGTCTCTGTGTGAGGAATGCCGTTTTGTATAGTTGTTTGGGAACTCTCGACATGCATAGTGCCGAGTTGTTCTACGCCGACGCCGGCAACGACAAAGAAAAGTATATACATAACAATGATGCTTATGATAAAGGGCAAAAGGGCGTATTTGAGCATTTTGGGCGTTAAAAAATCCTTGATGCTTTGTAGTAATAAATCTTTCTCGCTCATCTCTTGCTCCATAGTTTTTGGTTTAGTTTTAGTTCTTCAACGAGACCTATCGCCAGATGCAGAGTTTTTATATACTCCATGGCTATTTTATAGTCTAAAAGTGAATGAAAGATAGACGGCTCAAAAAGATCTTTGTTATAACTGATAGCCATGTAGATATGTGTGCCGACAAATGAGATATGAATTTTATGGTCTGATTTTTCTTTAAAAGCAAGGAGCTTTTTCATAAGCGAATTTGAGAGGATATATCTTGCTTCTACTTGATTGGTAGAGTATACGACAAACTCTTTTTCAAACTCCGGGTCATCCATTTTGACAAGCTCATCTCTTGCCATATTATTTGACTGCATCCAGTGACCTATAACATCGCCAAACGTATTTTGAGCAGTGTCTGGCAGAATAACGGTCTCGCCGCTGAAGTGCTTGTTGAAATCGGCAACTATAAAAAGCCCCTGAAAAAGGGTACTCCAGTTTTCTCTTCCTTTGGAGCTTTTTTGCC
>NZ_JAVVFL010000026.1:0-16142 GCF_032250635.1 Sulfurimonas sp. | reverse complement strand
TATAAAGAGGTGCGCTCTCTTTTGGAAAATGAGACTCTTGAGGTGGAGCTTTTGAGCAAAAAATATGGCAAAAAAGTCTACTACAATAAGCAGATAGTTCTAAATCCTGAGTACGGAGTGAGTGTTTTATGGGACTAACTTGTAGTAAAAAAGAGTAAAAGTCGTTAATCTTATATGAAACATAATGCTTTAATAAATCTTTTACATTTATTTGTGTATAATCCTCATCCGCTTTGCTGTTTTGACAACAAGCTAGAGTATTTTTACCTATATAGAGATATATAGATAAAAGTATTGGTAAACAGATATAGATGTTTGCCTAAATGCAGCAAAGAATTAATATAGAGGAGACTTTCAATGAAAGTACGTGCTTCAGTTAAGAAGATGTGTGATGACTGCAAAGTTATCAAAAGAAAAGGCATTGTCAGAGTAATCTGCAAAGTTAAAAAACATAAACAGAGACAAGGATAATCATGGCTCGTATTTCTGGTGTTGATTTACCTAAAAAGAAAAGAATTGAGTATGGTCTAACATACGTATTTGGCATTGGTTTACATGCTTCTCGCAAGATTTTAGATGCGACAGGTATAGACTATAACAAAAGAGTTTACGAGCTTAGCGAAGATGATGTTGCAGCGATTACAAAAGAGATTCGTGCAAATCATATTGTAGAAGGTGATCTTCGTAAGCAAGTTGCAATGGACATTAAAGCACTTATGGATTTAGGTTCATACAGAGGTCTTCGTCACCGTCGTGGTCTTCCATGTCGTGGTCAAAAAACTAAGACAAATGCGCGTACTCGCAAGGGTAAACGTAAAACTGTCGGCGCAGCATAAGGATTAGCAAATGGCAAAAAGAAAAGCTGTTAGAAAAAAAGTAATAAAGAAAAATATTGCACGTGGTATATGTCATATCTCTGCATCATTTAATAATACGCTTGTAACTATTACAGACGAAATGGGCAACATGATTGCTTGGAGTTCTGCAGGCAGTCTTGGCTTTAAGGGTAGTAAAAAATCTACTCCGTTTGCAGCTCAAGCAGCCGTAGAAGATGCAGTAGCTAAAGCTCAGGTACATGGCATAAAAGAACTTGGTATTAAAGTTCAAGGTCCCGGTTCAGGAAGAGAAACTGCAACTAAAGCAGTAGGTTCTATTGAAGGTATTCGCGTAACATTTATGAAAGATGTTACTCCACTACCACACAATGGTTGTCGCGCGCCTAAGCGCCGTAGAGTTTAAGGAGATTACTGATGGCAAGATATAGAGGTCCAGTAGAAAAAATCGAGAGAAGATTTGGAGTTAGCCTTAACCTAAAAGGGGAGCGTCGTTTAGCAGGGAAATCTGCATTAGAGAAACGTCCATATGGTCCGGGTCAACATGGTCAGCGTCGTAAAAAAGTATCAGAATACGGTTTACAGTTAAATGAAAAGCAAAAAGCAAAATTCATGTATGGTGTTTCTGAGAAGCAATTCCGCGCACTATTCGTTGAAGCTAAAAGAAGAGAAGGCAACACGGGTACAAACCTTGTTACTTTAATTGAGCAGAGATTAGACAATGTTGTTTACAGAATGGGATTTGCAACGACACGTCGTTTTGCACGCCAACTTGTAACACATGGTCACCTTCTTGTTGATGGTGCTAAATTGGATATTCCTTCTTACCGTGTAAGACCGGGACAAAAGATTGAGATTCGTGAGAGCAGCAAAAACAACTCTCAGATTGTTCGTGCCCTAGAGCTTGTAAATCAAACTGGTCTTGCACCATGGGTTGATATTGATGCTGATAAAAAATTCGGTATCTTTACTCGTCTGCCAGAGCGTGAAGAAGTTGTTATCCCTGTAGAAGAGCGTTTAATCGTTGAGCTTTACTCGAAATAAAAGTTAAATAAAAGGCGTTAAATGAAAAAAATTAAAACTACTCCACTTGCTCCTCAAGAGTTTGAGGTAGAACAGATTAGTGAAAATGAAGCTAATATTATGGCATACCCATTTGAAACGGGTTATGCTATATCTTTAGCTCATCCACTTCGCCGTTTTTTGTTAAGTAGCTCAGTTGGTTATGCTCCTATAGCTATTAAAATTGAAGGCGCTAAACATGAGTTTGATTCTGTACGTGGTATGCTCGAAGACATTTCAGACTTTATTTTAAATCTTAAAGAGATAAGATTTAAGCTGCTTGGCGGTGCTACAGAGACAGAAGTTAACTATAGCTTTGCTGGTCCTTGTACCATTGAAGGCGGCGACCTTACAAACAGCGAAGTAGAAGTGGTAACACCGGATATGCATTTAGCAACTCTAAATGAAGATTCAGTGCTTAACTTTAAGATCAAAATTGCTCAAGGTATCGGTTATGTTGCTAGTGAAGACACTCATGATGGGCTAGAAGAGGGATATATCGCACTAGATGCATATTTCACTCCAGTTCGTAGTGCAACATATAGAATTGAGAACGTACTTGTAGAAGATAACCCTAACTTTGAGAGAGTGATTTTAAACATCAGAACTGATGGACAAATTTCTCCGCTTGATGCATTTAGAAATTCGCTAGAAGTTATGTATGCTCAATTAGCTGTATTTAACAGTGAAATAAGCGTTAAATCTCCGGCTACTATCGAGAGAACAGAAGAGAGCCCGGACCTTAAAAAACTAACTATGCATATTGATAATTTAGGTTTGAGTGCAAGAAGTTTTAACTGTCTTGACCGCTCAAATATAAAATTTATAGGTGAAATAGCGTTAATGAGTACAAATGACCTCAAAAACGTTAAAAACCTTGGTAAAAAGTCATATGATGAGATCGTTGAAAAACTTCAAGAGTTTGGATATGAAGTTGGAGGCGATCTTTCAGATGAGATCGTTAGTGGACTAAAAAAGAAAATTGAAGCTTTATAAGCTTGTAAAAAGAGGAATTATAGATGAGACATCGTCATGGATACCGTAAACTAGGTCGTACAAGCTCACACCGTGCAGCTCTACTTAAGAACCTAAGTATTTCGTTAATTGAACATGGTAAAATAGAGACTACTATTATGAAAGCAAAAGAACTTCGTTCTTACGTTGAAAAACTTATCACTATCGCTGGTAAGGGTGATTCTAATGCTCATAAAGCAGTATTTGCGGCGCTTCAAAGTAAAGAGGCAACTAAAACTTTAGTAAATGAGATAGCTCCTAAGTATGTTGATCGTCCAGGAGGATACACTAGAATTACTAGAACTCGTATCCGCCGTGGTGATGCTACTACTATGGCATTCGTTGAATTAGTATAATTTAGCACAAAACAAGCAGTTAAGACCAGTCGGTCTTTCTGCTACCCTTCAAGATTTCCACATTCAAAACTACTTAAATTATAAAAGTGAGACATTATGAGTAATTTTGCATTTGGAACTTATAGAATAAGTGATATAAATCCGCAGCACATTGAAGCCTTAAAAGAGGCGATAGAATCCGGTATAGAGATGATAGATACATCTTCAAACTATATGGATGGCGGCGCAGAGCGTGCAATCGCAATCGCTTTTAGAGAGTTCGATGAAGATAAAAAAGATCAAGTCGAAATAGTAAGCAAATTTGGATATCTCCAAGGAACAAATCTGCTTAACTACAAAGAAGACCCCTCAATAATTGAGAATGAAAAGGAAGTTGTAAAATATAGCGATGAGTGCTACCACTCTATAGCAAAATCATTTATGCATGAGCAGTTAAGCGCTTCACTGCAAAGACTTGAGATGCAGAGGATTGACTGCTACCTCATACACAATCCGGAGTACTATATTTTAGACGCAATCAACAGAGGTATAGACAAAGATGAGCGACTCGATGAGATGTACAGAAGGTTGCAAGAGGCATTTGTAGGACTAGAAGAGGAAGTAAAAAGCGGCAGAATCAGCTCTTACGGCATCAGTTCCAACAGCTTTTCGCTTCCACGCGCAAGTGATGAATTTCTACCGTATGAAGATTTGCCGACACTTGCCTATAATGCGGCAATGATAGTGGGAAACAGAACTCACAGCTTTACAACCATAGAGCTTCCTATTAATATTTTGGAGAGGGATGGGCTGAAATGCGCTTCATGGGCAAAAAAGAACGGGCTTAGAGTTTTAGCAAACAGACCGCTAAATGCAAAATATAATGAAATGATGTACCGCTTGGCTGATTATGATGAGAGTAAGGATTACTACACATACTTTAATGAGCTGATGGAAGTTTGTGACAATGAAGCGCTAAGACCTCTTTACAATCTGTTGGAGCAACTCGATGCAACTAAGCACAAATTTGGATGGATCGGCGATTATGATCTTTTTCTATTTACCCAGATAATACCGCATATGAGAAAAACCCTGCAAAAAGTAGATGAAGAGAATAGCCAGACAATGCTAGATTTTATTGATCTTTTTCTCATCGAGTATAGAAAAATGGTAGCACATGAGTGTGCAAAAAGAACAAGAGTAGAGCTAAAAGAGTTCTTTAAAGAGTGCAGCGCTACAATGCAGGAGTGCTCACTAAAGTTTTTAATAAATAGCGAAAATGTCGATTATATCCTCGTTGGGATGAGGAAGTCTTCATATGTGCATGAAATCCTTTCGCTGGATAGGTAGCTTCTGTTTTTTATGACTTGTTAAGCAATATTTGCATATCTTATGAAAACAATAAAAGATATAAATTATAAAGGATGGGCATGATACCATTTACAGACGAAGAGTTGATGAATCCGGCAAGAAGCGTTATAGACAAAGTTCGTCCATCTTTGGCTCTTGATGGCGGAGATATAGAGTTTATAACAGTTAAAAACTCGAAGGTATATATACAATTAAGAGGTTCTTGCATAGGTTGTGCCAGTAGCGGTAGCACGTTAAAATACGGCGTGGAGAGACAGCTTAAGATGGCTATCCATCCTGAGATAACAGTTATAAATGTACCAATAGGCATGGAAGACGAAATAGATAATTTATAAAAAATGAAGGAGACAAAATGGCAATAAGTAAACATAAAATATTATCACAAGCTAAAGACAGTTTCTCCAAATCAGACTATAAAAATGCACTGGAGAAGTTTGCAGCAGTACTGCAGAATTTTCCAAATTCAAAAGAGGCTTACAACGGCGTTATATTGGCAGAGATGGCACTCAGCGGGGAAGGTGGTGCCGAGGCTCTTTTTGATTATTATGAGATATTGAAAGAAGAAGACAAAGAGCAAGCAGACATCATCATGAGCGATATTTTGCAAAATATCGACGGCTCGATGGAGAAGCTTAGCGAAGTGTTTGCACAGCCTATCCGCGACAGAATAGAGTTTGAAGACGGTATTTTGTATAAAGATTTTAAGGCGTTGATTGATTCTGGAGAGAGTTTTAAAGAGACTTTCGAAAACATAATGTTCTCTACAAGAGTTATAATCACCCAAAAAGAGGACTTTGTCGACTTCTTGGACAGTCTTATGGACCATGGTTTCGCGGAGATGGCTTTGACCTATTTGGAAAATGCTCTAAGCGTTTACCCGAGTGACGTACTTCTTAGAAAATTGCTTAGAAAGCTGACAAAGGGCAAAAAAGTTGAAAATTGAACTGCCAGAAGAGGAGTTTAGGTATATAACCGAAAATTCGCAGGAGTGTGACAAAGAGACGGCATTCGTGCTCACGGCTCAAAATGAGAAGTATCTTCAAAACGCAAAAGAGAACGGCGCTCACTCGATTATAAGCATAAAAGATGTTGCAAAACTCTTTGGCGTAGAGAATATAAAAATTGTCGGAATTACCGGAACAAACGGCAAGACGACGACGGCAAGTGCTATCTACTCATTTTTGCTAGATCTTGGTTACAAGGTTGCAATGCAGGGAACGCGCGGTTTTTTTATGAACGATGAGCTTATCGAGGGTAAAAGTTTAACAACGCCCTCGGTTTTAAATACATATAAGCACATCTATCAGGCAGTAGCGGCTGGATGTGAGTTTTTTATCATGGAAGTAAGTTCGCACGCCATCGCTCAAAAAAGAGTAGAGGGGCTTGATTTTGAACTTAAAATTTTAACAAATATCACTCAAGACCATCTAGACTATCATAAGACAATAGGCGAATATATTGCCGTTAAGAACAGCTTTTTCCAAGATGATGGAAAGAAACTTATCAATAAAGATGAGACAAAAGCATCGTTTAATTTTAAAAATACTTTTACATACGGTATAGAAAACTCTGCCACATATAGGCTGATTGCTTATTCGCTCAATAATGCAACAAGCGGAATTATTCAAAACATAAAAGATGTGGTGCCTTTTACTGCATCTTTGCATGGATTTTTCAACCTTTACAACTTATTGGCGGCTATTGCGGCAACTCATATATTGAGTGGCAAAAAGCTTGAAGAGGTCTGTGAAGTTGTGGATAATTTTGCCGGTGTGAGTGGGCGAATGGAGCAGGTAAGCGAAGTGCCGAATGTTATAGTTGATTTTGCGCATACGCCTGATGGCATACAGCAGGTTTTAAATGCACTCAAAGAGAAAGAGCTTTTGGTTGTCTTTGGAGCAGGTGGAGATAGAGACAGAAGCAAACGACCGCTTATGGGAAGAGTTGCTGCAAGCCTAGCGAAAAAGCTCTATATTACAAGCGACAATCCTAGAAATGAAGACCCTCAAAGTATCGTAGATAATATTTTAGAGGGGATTGAAGACAGGAGCATTGTCACTGTGGAGCTAAACAGAAAAAAAGCTATCCAGATGGCGCTTGATGAGCAGCAGGAGGATGAAGTAGTTGTAATTCTTGGAAAAGGTGATGAATCTTTTCAGATAATCTACGATGAAAAATTTCCTTTTGATGACAGAGAAGTAGTAAGAGAGTTGCTAAAAATAAGTTAAATTCTTAAAGAAAAAAACTTATTTATACGCATTAATATTTATGAGATTATTTTTGCTATAATTGCGAAAAATATTAAGGACGGATATTATGGGAATTCCTCAACCGGCATTTTACATATTTAAGTGTGAACAATCAGCTCCTCCGGGCATGCCGAAACCTTCATGCGTAACGCCACAGACACAGGATCTGTTTCAGCATTTGGCACAGAAATTGATGAAAGAGGGCGTGATGGGAACAGTTCAGCCTATCCGTACATCGTGTCTAAACCGCTGTAGTTCGGGTCCTGTTATGCTTGTAGAGCCGGGACATTTTATGTATGCAGCACTTACTAAAGAGAAAATTGATAGAATAGTGGAAGAACACATTATCGGCGGCAAAGTGGTTGAAGAGTTTTTAATTAGTTCCGAAGTGTGGGACGAACCGATATCGCCGTGCGATATGAAAAAACAGATGGGAATGTAAAAAATGACAATAGAGATGTTGTACAGCAAAATTCATCGCGCTACCGTAACTGATGCTAACCTAAACTATGTTGGTTCTATTACCATAGATCAGGAGCTGATGGAAGCTGCAAAGATGAGAGTTGGACAAAAAGTTGAGATACTTAACATCAATAACGGTGAGAGATTTTCAACATATATTATTTTGGGTGAACGCGGCAAAAGAGACATCTGTCTAAACGGTGCGGCTGCTAGAAAAGTTCACAAAGGCGATAAAATCATTATAGTTGCGTATGCTACTTATGACGAAAAAGATTTAGAGACATATAAGCCAAAAGTTGTTTTAGTAGATGAAAACAATGATATCGAAGAAATTTTAGAGAGTATCTAAAATGTTTGGCAACTTGGGCGACATGGGCAAAATGCTTGAAGGAATGCAAGAAAATGCTAAAAAGCTTCAAGCTGAGCTAGAGTCTAAAGTTTTTAAGGTAAAAAGCGGCGGCGGCATGGTTGAAGTAACCATTAACGGAAAAGGAGAGGTGATTGATATAAATATCGATGACTCTCTTCTTGATGACAAAGATTCACTTCAGATTTTGCTTATAGGTGCCATCAATGATGCAAACAAAATGGTAGAAGACAATAAACAAAACAGTGCTTTAGGTATGCTTGGTGGAATGGGTGGTGCAAATCCATTTGGGTCTAAGTAAGTGCTTAGGCTGCTTTTAGCGCTTAACCTTCTCTTTTTAAACCTTTATGCATGTAAAGGCGGTCCTGATTCTTGCAGACTTAAAGTTGTCGACTCAAAAGCCATAGCGTGCACCTCTCTTCATATACCACTCAAAAACAATCAAAAATTAATTTTTTCCAAAACTAAGCCAAATGCAAAAATAATTAAACATGACCCATTTCTCTCACTCTATCTTGTAGAAGATAAAAATAGTTTTAAATACCCTTTTAGAGTCAATATAAATCAATCCCTCGGGAGTTTCGGTGTTGACAACAGCAGTGTGATTGAGGGTAAGATTATAAAGAGACAGGTTGGGCTGAACAGTTTTGCAACATTTAGCGAACCGCTCTCTGCCCCGAGTCTGCTTCTAAACAGCTGTTGTGCCATAGAGGGAGTCGTGACTGAGCGCGGAATAATCGAAAAAGAGTATATAGCGCATTTTTTAAAGAGTAAAAAAGTATCTTATGGAGATTTCGGCATCAGAGTCAAGGATGTCGGTTCTGACGTTGTTGTTTTTAGTTCCAACCCTTTTATAAAAGAGAATAGGTTTCAAAAAGGCGATATACTCCTTGAGCTGGATGGCAAAAAAATTAAAAACAGTGCTACGTTTATGAGAGATGTGTTATTTAGCGAAATAGCTTCTCTTCACAGCGTAAAAATCAAACGTGGGAATGAGTTGCTTACTTTGAGCGCAAAGAGCCAAAACAGAGTCGGCGGCGGATATTTGAGCGATACGTTTTTAGAGTTTTTGGGCATATCGTTTGATAAAAATCTCTTTATCACCAAAATAGAGAAAAAAGCTGAGCATTACGGTCTCAAACTAGGAGATAAGCTATTGCAGGTCAACATAAAAGATGTAAAGAATGAAGAGGAAATATTAGAGATGATGGACAATCCTAAAAAGAGTGCAAATCTTCTCTTTGAAAGAGAACATTTTCAGTTTTTTGTGAAAGTAAATTAGGTAAAATTTCATATGCAGAACTTTGAGAATTTTTTACTAAATCACCTACCGACTTCAAAAAGTATACATCCGACTTATGAAGAGGCACTTCAAAAAATGCTTCTTGCAGGCGGGAAGAGATTTCGTCCCGCACTTTTGCTAGGAGTGGTAAATGCGTACAACCCGCTTTTAATAGGAGGAGCGTATCACGCTGCTTACGCGGTTGAGCTTCTGCATACGTACTCTCTTATTCATGACGATTTGCCCGCAATGGACAACTCACCGTTAAGACGTGGAGAGCCGACTCTGCATGTGCTTTATGATGAGGTAACTGCTATTTTAGTCGGTGATGCGTTAAACACTTACTCTTTTGAGGTTTTAAGCAACGCTCCATTTTCTGACTATACGAGAGTCGCTCTTGTAAGAGAGCTTGCAACAAGCGGCGGCTTAAACGGTATGGTCTTGGGGCAGGCAATTGACTGCTACTTTGAAAACAGAGCGCTTGGTATTGAAGATGTAAGAGTTTTGCACACAAATAAGACAGCTAAGCTTATTGCCGCTTCGCTTAAGATGGGTGCGATTATTGTCGACCGTGAAGAGTTAGCAGATGCTCTTTATGATTTTGGAGTAAGACTTGGACTTCTTTTTCAGATACAAGATGATATTTTGGATGTGACACAAAGCTCAGAGGAAGCGGGAAAACTAACAAACAATGACGAGTCAAAGAATAGTTTCGTGACGCTTCTTGGGCTTGATGAGGCACTACGAGAAGCAGATGAGTTGGCTCAGACGCTTATAAAAGAGATGGATGGGTTTGATGAGAAGTTAAAAAACGAGCTCTCTGGACTCTTAATACACTACATAAACAGACATAAATAAATTAAACAAAGGCAATAAGATAATGAGTAATGAAATGCGTCAAAAAATGGCAGACAGCATAAGATTTTTAGCAGCAGATATGGTTCAAGCGGCAAATTCGGGACATCCGGGCGCGCCTATGGGCTTGGCGGACATTGCGGTAGTTTTAAGCGAGCACTTAAACCATAACCCTAAAAACCCATCTTGGCTAAACCGTGATAGACTTGTTTTTTCCGGCGGTCATGCAACAGGGCTTATCTACTCTCTTTATTACCTTTGGGGATACGGCTTGGGGATTGAAGATTTGAAAAATTTTCGCCAGTTAGACTCAAAAACTCCAGGGCATCCTGAATTTGGACATACCGAGGGTATTGAAATCACTACAGGTCCTTTGGGTCAGGGTGTTGCAAATGCTGTAGGTTTTGCCATGGCTTCAAAATTCATGGGCGCTCAGGTTAACTCAGATACGGCGAAAGTTATAGATCACAATGTTTACTGCTTATGCGGTGACGGCGATTTGGAGGAGGGCGTAAGTTATGAAGCGTGCTCTATCGCAGGACACAACAAGCTTGACAATCTTATTCTTATCTATGACTCTAACCGCATTACAATCGAGGGTTCTACAAGTTTAAGTATCAGTGAAAATATTCGTCTTCGCTTTGAGTCTCAAGGTTGGGATGTACAAGAATGTGACGGTCATGATTTTGATGCGATTGATGGCGCAATTACCGTTGCAAAAGCAAATACTAAGCCGACGATCATCATCGCAAACACGACTATCGCAAAAGGAGGAGGAAAACTTGAGGGTTCTCATCACTCTCACGGTGCTCCTCTTGGCAGCGATGTAATTGCTGAGGCAAAGAGTGCTTGTGGATTTGATGCGACAAAGAGTTTCCATGTAGATGAAGATGTTATGGCTCGTTTTAGATGTGCGATTGAAAAAGGTGATTTAGTGGAGCGTGAGTGGATTCACTCCCTTAAAACTCTTCCGTTGATGGAGCAAAATGAGACGTTAGATGCTTTTCAAAATCCAGACTTTTCAAGAATTCAGTGGCCGACTTTTGACAAGGCTGATGCTACTAGAAACACAAACGGAAAAATTTTAAATGCAATTGCAAAGGCTCTTCCATGCTTTTTAGGCGGTTCCGCAGATCTTAGTCCTTCAAACAAAACAGAGCTTCTTGACATGGGTGTTTATCCAAAAGGGAGAAATATCTACTTTGGTATACGCGAACATGCAATGGCGGCTATTACAAACGCAATCGCTCTGTACGGACCGCTTATGCCGTTCTCTGCAACATTCTTTGTCTTCTCTGACTATCTGAAACCTGCTGCGCGTATAGCAGCTTTAACTGGAATACAGCACTTCTTTATCTGGACACATGACAGCATCGGTGTCGGCGAGGACGGTCCTACTCATCAGCCAATTGAGCATTTAAGCCAGTTTCGCGCACTTCCAAACTTTTATGTTTGGCGTCCTGCGGATGGTGCTGAGAATATTGAGGCGTGGAAAACTGCACTCAGCATGAAAAAATCTCCATCAGCTTTCGTATGTTCACGTCAAAATCTCTCAGTTCTTCCGGCTGCGATTAAAGGGAGTGCTGATAGAGGCGGATATCTTCTTGCAAGCGATGAAAACGCAACTGTTACATTAATGGCTTCAGGCTCAGAGGTAGAACTTGCGCTTAAAGTAAAAGAGGCGCTTAATGCAAAAGGAGTTGAAGCAGATGTTGTTTCTGTTCCATGTTATGATCTATTTATTGAGCAAGACAAAGCGTATATAGATTCTATTATTAAACAAGATAGTAAAAAAGTAGCTATTGAAGCTGCTCGCGGTTTAGAGTGGTATAGATTTGCCGATGAGGTTATCGGCATGGATACATTCGGTGCTTCTGCTCCGGCAGATAAGCTTTTTGCCAAGTTCGGCTTCTCTGTAGAAAATATTCTCTCAAAAATCAAATAATTTTCTTGCGGGCAAACTGCCTGCTAGAATAGCACCAACCTACACAAACCCTTCAATTCTATTTTTATTGCAAAAGTTATAATTTTTTTCAAATGGATGTAACATAATTGGCAAAAAATATATAATTAAAATATTTTATTAAAAATTATTAATATTTAATATTAAATTTATATTAATAAAGTATAATTTAACATCTTGCGTTAAAAGGAGTTAGAAATGAAGTTGTTCTCACTATTGATTATAGGTGCCGTTTTGTGTTTTGGAGCGGTAGATATTAACAAAGCCGATAAAGATGAGCTTATGAGTATTAAGGGTGTCGGCGAAGCAAAAGCAAATGCCATTTTAGAGTATAGAAAAGCAAACGACTGTTTTAGAAGTGTAGATGAGCTAAAAGAGGTCAAGGGTTTTGGAGATAAAATGTTAGAGAAAAACAGAAACAATATTACTGCTGAGGGTTGCAAAAAATAGTTGTTTTAAAAAAACAGCCTACTCCATAAGGTTTTTTGGAGTAGTATCTTTTGCCATGCTCTACTATTAGAGCATGAAACTCTTGGTAGGCTATAAGTAGCTCTTTTTCATCTTTTATGTACTCTTTTAGGGAGTTTTGCATAAGAGATTTCATCTCTGAGTATTTTGTTCTCTCATCTGCAAAACCTAACTCAATCAACAATCTTTTTGTATAGGCATCTACTTTAAACTCTCTCTGATTATAACCGTAGAGCAGCATAGAGTCCGCCGTCTCTTCGCCGATACCCTTCACATGCAAAAGTGCCTCTCTCGTAGGAGTTTCACCCTTTAGGCTTTTGTAAAATTTTATAAACTCTAAAATATACTCTGTTTTTTGGTTGAAATAGCCTGATGGTCTGATAGCCTCTTTTAGTTCGTTTGTATCCATACTCTCTATCGCATCTGCATGCAGAGTATTTTTGGCATGTAGATTGTTTAACGATTTTACGACAGAAGCAAATGTAGTGTTTTGAGTTAAAATCGAGCCAAGACACACTTCAAATATCTCATCGCTGTTTCGCGGGAAAGTGTAATCTAGCTTATGATACCCATAGCCTGTTATAGGCCACCACCCTTGAGGACCGTAGGTCTTGTATAGTGTTTTATAGATCTCATGTATTTTGTTCATAGATATGTTAAAACCTTTACACCTGCAAAGATTACTCCCAAAAACAAGACAGAGGAGATAAATACAAGTGCGGTAACGATTTTTGGCTTGCAGTCATAGAGCGAGGCAAAGTTAACATTTGCTATGGCAAGTGGCATTAAGAGCTCTAAAAAGATTATCCCCTTTATCATGCTATCCATCTCAATATTGTAAAGAATCAAAAAAGCAGTGGCTGGCAAAAATAGAAATTTTATACTTATAATCCACAATGTAAGTTTTTTGCTAATCTCTTTTACCTCGGTGCCGTAGAGATAAAGCCCAAATAAAAAGAGTTGCATAACAATAGAAGCGTAAGCCCCCATCATAAGCACTTTCATTATCTCATCATTTGGTTTGTATCCCTGCATGCTAAGGATTATTGCCGCTACAGCCGCCCATAAAATAGGGAGTTTCACTATGTTTTTTAACGATGTTTTTACGTCAAAACTCCCTCTTGAATAGTAGTAGACCCCGATAGTATAGACTACAAACACGTTCATAAGATTTATAATAGTGGTGTATGGAATGGACTCTTCACCGAAAATTGCTATGTTTAAAGGTATGCCCAAATTTCCCGTATTGCCTATAATAGCCGCAACCGTTGCGATGGAGTACTCTTTTTTATCTTCAAAGAGCCTCTTTGCAACCAGTGCCGAGATGAGTAAAACCATAGCAACGATAACAAGATATACGGAGGGTGCATAAAGAAGAGTGATGTCAACGGGGTGGATAAGAAGCCCCCAAAATGTTAAAAAAATCTGTAAAAAATAGACATTTATAAGCGTAATCGTCTTATCGTCGATGCTCTCTTTAAAGCTCATTTTTGCGATAAAGCCGATGAGTATAAATATATAGATGCCAAGTATTGAAAATATTATGGAACTCATGAAGGGATTATAACAGATAGTGTATAATTTCGTACCAAAAGAAGAGGTGCGTCCTTATGCAAAATATAGATGAGATAAAAAAAACTCTAGAAGAAAATCTAGCCGTTATGCTCTACTTTTCAGCACCCACATGCAATGTTTGTCATGCGCTAAAACCAAAACTTTTTGAAGCAATAAAGAGCAACTTTAAAGAGTTTCAAATCATAAGCATAGACACTTCATTAGACCAGGAGATAGCCGCTTATTTTAGCGTTTTTGCCATCCCTACCGTTTTGGTTTTTTTGGACGGCAAAGAGTTTTTAAGAAAATTGCGCCACATGAGTGTCGATGAGGTTATCGAGGAGATAAAGCGCCCTTATGAGATCATGATGAGGTAGGTTCTTTTACTCCATTTTCATAGCTTTTTTTAAATTTTCTCAATGTTAATTTAATGTGCTCTATCATATTTTTTGGGGCATATTGAAGAAGCTCTATAATCTCTCTTGCATCTTTTGAGTATCTTATATTGAATTCAGTCGAGTACTCTAAGTCAAAGTTGAACAACTCCTGCTCTTTGACATTTAACGCTTCTGCAATGTAGGGAATCAACTCTATTTTTATCTCTCGTCTGCCGCTTAAATAGCCATATATGCTTGAATAGCTTGGTGCTTCTCCTGTTGTCCTCAGTCTTGGGCTTAAAGATAGAAATTTATCTGCAAACTCTTTTTTGGACATATTTTTTTCACTAATAAGATAATTTATTTTCTCAAATACTTCCAAAATAGATGCCTTTGTTTACTATTAGTAAAAATTTGTCATATCGTAAGATAATGCAAAGGACAATAAGTGTAGTATTTTACCAATAGTAAAATTTAGGATAACCTGTGAATATATATTTAAAAAGCTCTGCTGTAACACTCCTTATTCTTAGTGCGTGGGTCTATTTTGCTTCTACGCTGAATATGTATTAAGCGTATGAATAAAAATGAATTTCAAAACGGTAGCTATCAAGAAGATGAGATAGATTTAAGAGAGTTGTTTAAGATTTTGGTTCGCTATAAATACTTTATAGTTATTTTCACTCTTGTTGTAACTTTTGGCGCTATATTTTACGCTTTGTCAAAAACCCCAATCTATGAAGTAAAGTCTAATGTTCAGGTGGGGTACATAGGGGAAGATCTCATAGTTGCGCCGGAAACGTTAGTAAAAACTCTAAATCTTGTTTTTAATGTTGAAGACAAACCTTCTTCAAAAGATGAATTTGTCTCTGAAGTTACAAGCATTTCTACAAACAAAAACTTAAAAAACTTTATAGAGATAAAAACAGAAGCTATATCAAACGAAGAGGCGCTAAAAAAGAATAGAGAGGTTGTTGATTTTATTAAAAACTTATATCAGCCAAAAATAGAGCAATATCTAACAGAAGCAAAAAACAGCATAGAGAACACAAAAAGGATCATCAAAAATATAGATGAATTTGATATTAAAAATATTAACGAGCAGATAAGAATTCTAAAGGAACAGGCTCTTATAAAAATTGATGAAGAGATAAAAAGATTAAAAGAGCAGGATATCAAAAAATTGCAACAGCAAATCCATCTTTTAAAATCACAAAAAATTGTAAAAATCGATGAAGATATAAAAAGGTTAAAAGAACAAGATATTAAAAAACTGCAACAGCAAATACAGCTTCTAAAAACACAAAAAATTTCAAAAATTAATGAAGAGATTAGATTTTTAAAAGATTTCAAGCTAAAAACAATTGAGGCAAAGATTGATTTTCATACTAAGAAATTGGAAGAGTATACCCAGTCGGTAAATAAACTCTATAGTGATATTAGAAATACACAGGAAGCGGCAGCATCAACTATAGCCTCCATTCAGATGGTAAACTATCAAAACCTGATACTCAATTCCCAAAACAAGATAGAAGATTTAAAAGTAGAAAAAGAGATTATTTTAACACAGACAATACCAAATCTTGAGAGAGAAAAAGAGAATATTATAAATGTGTCAATTAGAGATTTAGAGTTGCAAATTGAAAATATTAATAATATTAAAATTGCAAACCTTCAAAGAGAAAAAGAAAACATTACAAATGTCTCAATACGAGATTTAGAGTTGCAAATAGAAAATATTAACAATATTAAAATTGCAGAGCTTCAAAGAGAAAAAGAGAATATCTCAAATGAGCAGATAAGAAAACTGCAATATCAAATTGATGTAGAACTAGTATCCAAAAAGATTAAACTAAACGAGCAAATCGATAGATTAAATTACAGTATCACAAAACAAAATATTAGAAACAACGAGGTCGTCGGTGATTTTATCGTTAAAGATTATCCGAT
>NZ_JAVVFL010000025.1:0-16158 GCF_032250635.1 Sulfurimonas sp. | reverse complement strand
GTAGCGATTAACGCTTAGAAAACTGACGAGAACGACGTGCTTTACGCTTGCCTGGCTTCTTACGTTCAACAATACGTGAATCACGAGTCATCATGCCCTCAGGTTTTAGTATAGCTTTTAACTCTGGGTTAAATTTTACTAATGCGCGAGAGATACCATGACGAAGTGCGTCAGCTTGACCACCGAAACCACCGCCTAAAGTAGTAGCTACGATATCAACTGCCGTATCTTGTTTTGTTAGTGCTAAAGGTTGCTTAACACGAAGTTTTTTCGCCTCTAGTCCGCCTAACCATGCGTCTAATGAAAGACCGTTGATGCTTATGTTTCCGCTACCCGGAGTTAACCATACTTTTGCTATTGACGCCTTACGACGACCTGTTGCATATATTTTTGCCATCTGGTTTCCTTACTTAGCTAGTTGTGCAGTGTGAGGATGCTCAGCACCTGCATAAATTTTTAATTTTTTAATCATTTTAGCACCAAGCTTAGTTTTAGGAAGCATACCGCGAGTAGCTAATTTGTAAAGCTTCTCAGGATTTTTCTCTAAAAGCTCAGTCATTTTAATGCTTTTAACACTACCGAAGTAGCCAGAGTATGAAAAATACTCTTTGTTAGCAATTTTACCAAGACCGTTAAATTTCGCTTTTGAAGCGTTAACGATAACAACAAAGTCACCACAGTCAATGTTTGGAGTAAAACATGGTTTGTTTTTACCGCGAAGTATAGTTGCAACTTCAGTGATAATACGACCAAAAGTTTTACCTTCAGCATCAATCAAAACCCATTTTTGATCGATTTGTTCAGGAGTTGCAATTTTCGTAAATTTCATTCTTGAACCTTTCAAGTAATTTTCTTAACATCAACATAGTAAAATGTCTGTTTAATTGGCGAAAGTATATCTTCTTAACCTTATAAGTAGCTGAATTTATGGTTTTTTTAAGGTTTGTCTACTCTACAGAATTTGTTTTATTTTTGAAGTTATTGTGTAAGTTTTATAAATATTCAATATTTAAAATGCTACAATGAAAAAGTATGGAATAATAGCATATTTAACAAATTAACAAAAGTAGTAAAAATGGGTGTAGGTTTGGTATTTAAAAAGGGGTTGTTTGCTATTTTATTGCTACTCTTTTGTGTCTATGTAGATGCAGCTGAAAACCAAAGGGTTATAGAGGAGTTAAACTCTCCCATGCCTGAGATTCCGTTAAAGAGGGCAATGGGTGCAAAAGCGTACAGTGACGCTATAAGCTCGGGGGAGTATAACTATGTTGGCAACTCAAAGTGTCGTCTATGCCATAGAAACTTTTTTATAGGAAGAAAAAAAGATCCTCATGACCATGCCATGGAGAGTCTTATTGCACTTGGGGAAGAGAAAAACTCTCACTGTCTTATGTGCCACTCTACGGGTCATGGGATGCCGAGCGGTTTTGTCGATATGGAAAAAACTCCACGTCTTGCAAATGTTCAGTGTGAAGGTTGTCACGGTCCGGGGAACGTACATATAGCACTGGCAAAAGACAAAAGTAGAAATGAAACAAAGAAGTTCACAGGAGGAGGCTTTCTAGCGGGAGGGGACAATCCCGAGATAGTTAGAAAATTGTGCACAAGCTGCCATACGAGCCGCTGGAATAGGTCTTACCATGACATTGACAAAGTATACAACAGCTACAAAAAAGCTGATAGGAACACGGGGCACTAATGATTTCACTTGTTAAAAAATATACGGTTCCTATAATACTATTCTCACTAGTTGTGGGTATAGCTTATCTATCTTACTACAACTACAAAACGCAAAAAGGTCTCCTGCTCAGACAGTTGCACAACAACTCTCTTAATGTTGCAAGTTCGGTATCCTCGGCGATAGAGCGGTTTCATGATATAAAATCTACGATAAACCTTCAAAAACTTGTAAATGATGTCTCTTTCAGGCTTGAAATATTTGAATTTAGATATCTTGAGCCGGACGGTACCATTAGAAATTCAATGTTTAAAGAGGAGATAGGAGAGGTTCTATCGTCTAAAAGTTTTCTTGAGACGACAAAGGGGAAACGTAAATTAAACTCATTCTCTTTCGAGGTTCGAGACTTTGTAGAGGTTATGTCAATCTACTATCCGATATATCTCAACGAGAAGCTTGTAGGCATAATTGATTTGGCGGTTGATATCTCTGAGTACAATCTTCAAAATGGCCTACAGGATAACTTTTCCATACTCAGAAGACAAGTTGACATTCAAAACCTTCTAAAGTCTATGGACGGTTCTATAACAAACTCTCTTGCGATACTTACAAAAACAAACATAAATGACTTTTTGCGTGCTTATATTGAGTCGGCAAAAAATATTGTAGAGGTCTCAATCATAGACCCACAAGAAAATATCTACGCAAGCAGCGACAGCAAACTGGTTGCAACAAAGCTTACAAACAGAAATCTTCCCGACTCAAGCATGATAGAAATTGAGGGAAAGTTAAGATATAGAACAATTATCGACTCACATGAGCACGACAACAATGAAAAGATGAAGCTGATGCTTCTAATTGATGCAACAACTTATTTAAACCATGAAAACAGACTCCTTACAACGGCTACGGTAACTGCCGCCATTGCTCTTTTATTTGCACTCTTTACCTCAAGACTTATCTACTTCTCGGCACTTGAGCAGTCTCGAAGTGAAAAAGAGCGTTTAGAGCATCTTGTAAAAGTGCGTACAAGAGAGATAGAGCTTCTAAGTCAAACCGACTCTCTTACAGGTCTTTGGAACAGACGCCATTTAGAGGAGAGCTTGGAGAGTGAATTTAAGAGAGCAAAGCGCTACAATAAAGAGCTCTCTATTATGATTATTGACCTTGATTATTTCAAAAACATAAACGATACATACGGTCATATGGCAGGAGACGAGGTATTAAGAGAAGTTAGTTCCAGAATTAAAAAGTGCCAAAGAGAGACGGATTTTATTGGACGTTACGGCGGCGAAGAGATCGTAATTATCCTGCCTGAAACAGATCTTCATACGGCATCGAAAGTAGCAGAAACAATTAGAGGGACGATAGAAAAAGAACCTGTAGAGTTTGAAGAAGAGACAATAATCATAACAGCAAGTATAGGCATCAGCAGTCTACGAAGTGAACATGAGAACTACGCAACGCTCTTCTCGGAGGCTGATGAAGCACTCTACAACGCTAAAAAATTAGGCAGAAACAGAGTCGAAGTTTTTTAGACCTTACTAATCTTAATGCCATCACTTAGAAGATAACAGATATACCCGGTTGCATCTTCAGCGGTTATCTCTTTTATAGCTCTCACATAAGAGCCGACTTGCGAGACATGCTCTTTATGATGAGAAAGAGAACTCTTATAATCAATGATATTCCAGCTTGGGAAAAGGCTCTCTTTGAGGGAGTTGCTTCTTACTAACAAGTCTATATATTTAAGATTTTTTTTGTATCTTATCGCCTTTTCTCTATAACACTCCCCATCTATCAAAGAGATAAACTCACTATTTTGAAGAAGCATCTCTACTCTGCGCTGCATATCTTCTATCTCTTCATCGTCCAATATATCGCCGTACTTGTTTATCATCATCGCTTTTGCATCAAGAATAGTTCTCTCATCAAACTCTGAGAGCATCTCAAGCATATAGTGGAGAGCTATTCCGAAATTGATTGATTTAAGATCATCGTCCTGACTCTTTTCAACAGCCAAAATATCGCTCTGAGTTCCGTAGTAAAGCTCTCTATACCCCAGAGATACAGCTTCTTTTTTCTCCTCTGGCTGCTCCTGTTTTTTACATCTCAAAGTGCCGAAAACCTGCTCTTGAAGCTCCAAAATATCAAACATGGAATCTTTTGATTTTAAGACTATAAACAGATTCTCTCTTGCTCTTGTAAAAGCCACATACAGGGCATTGAGGCTATCTTCAAGCACAAGAGTCTTCTCTTTTAAAAGAGCCTCTGCATACTCGGCATCCACCGCATCTCTGCCTTTTATGCGCAGGTAGATATTTTTAAGCGAAATGCCCTCATACTCGTAAATAATGGCATCACGTGAGGGCGGAGCCTTCTTGAGCCTGTCCATTACTATGACATGCTCATATTCCAAGCCTTTTGACTTATGAACGGTAAGCACTCTCACGCCGCTTAGCTCGGAAGCTGCCGCGCTCATGTCCATCCTCTCATACTCAAAAAGAAGCGCTTCTATATCGCTGTAGGATGATATTGCACTCAAAAATCTTAAAAGGTTAAAGTCATTCTCAAAAAGCCCAAACTCCTCTATTGCCCCTTTAACAACATCCAAGATAGTGCTTTTGTTGAAATCTACTCTCTTTATGGAGCGCACTTCCTGCGAGATAAGCGCATAAAAGTTCTCTTTGTAGATCTCTTCGCCAAAATATTGGTACTTTAGGTACTCCAAAATTGCTTTAACGCCATTTTGGTTAATAAGCTTTGTCGTCGTCTCCGTCACAACCTCTATGTTTTGCGCATGCAACGCCGCCTCAATCTCTTGCCCGTCACCATTTGTTGCGCAAAGAATAGCTATCTCATTGCTATCGGCTCCCATGTCAAGAAGTCTCTTTACCTGTACGACAACCTCTTGAAGCAGTTCGTCATTTTGAACAACCTCTACGTAACCACCATCAGCCCCATCTCTAACAAGTTGCGGCGTGTAGTTTTTTATTCTTTGCTCAAAAACTCTGTTAACAAACGAAACAACCTCTCTTTGCGAACGGTAGTTGGTCAAAAGCTTCTCTACATGAGTGTTGTTCTGCTCTCTTACAACATCAAAAAGAGCGCTTACCCCGCCGCGAAACCTGTAGATGGACTGTTTCACATCTCCCACAAAAAAGAAGCTTCCATTTTCAAAAATACCCTTGCCGGAGGTTATCTCATTGATGAGCGGCTTTAAAATAGCGTACTGCAAAATGCTTGTGTCTTGAAACTCATCGAGCAGCATATGTTCTATCTGCGCATCGAGTCTAAAATAGAGAAATTCACTATCCTCAAGAAGATTGAGTATCTCATAGACAAGATAGGTTACATCGCTAAAGCTGAGCTCTCCATCATCCATGTATAGCGCTTTTTTACTCTTTGCATAGATGTCTACAAGCTCTTTTATAGCAAAAAAGAAGTTCTGCTCTTTTGCTCTGTTTTGCTCTCTTATATCCTCTTGAATGCTATGAAGATGTCTGTCCATCTCAGGAGTAAAACACTTCTTAAAAGTACTGTACTCCAGCGTTTCTCTGCCTATCCAAGCCTTTGCGCACAGCTCCTCAAAGTTTTCTGCTTCAACGGATTTTATGGCAGTGCTTGAAGCATCTTTGCATGAGGAGATGATTTTTCTAAGCTCATCCAAACTCTCCATCGCCCTGTTTTCAAACTTGCTATAATCCTGCTTTTTAAACTCTATATGCTTTAACTCTTGGAACTTAATATAAAACTCATCCAACAACTCAAATATATTGGTAAGCCTTTTGTTTGAAGCAAGAGAGAGCGTGATAAGCGTCTCTTTTTTGCCCGCTACACTCACCTCTTTTAAAAATCGCATAAGGAGTTTTAGCTCATGCTGTGAACCAAATGTCGAAAAATCAGGCATCAAAGAGGCATAGAGGGAGAACTTTCTAAGAATCTTCGTAAAGAAGCTGTCAATCGTCATGATTTTTGTATGTGCGTTTAAAAACTCCTCTAAAACCCTGTTGCGATTGGCAAGCAGATACTCTAAGGAGAGCTCTGTAACCTTGGCTATCTCATAAAGTTCATCCCTGCTATCAAGCTCCTCAAGTGTTTGAACAATCCTCTCCTGCATCTCGTTTGCCGCTTTGTTGGTAAATGTAAGAGCAAGTATCTTCGAGGGTTCAGCGCCCTTAAAAAGCAGGCTAAGGTAACGCACGACAAGCATAAAAGTCTTACCGCTTCCCGCACTCGCTTCGTAGGCTAGGTTATCTATAAACACAACGTCTCCATTTATTATTTTTCGCCTTGCTTTATGCTCTTTAGATACAGCTCTTCAACTTTAGCTCTCGCCCAAGGCGTTTTTCTAAGAAACTTCAAACATGAGCTAATAGTCGGATTTATCAAAAAACATCTTATGTCTACTTTGTTCCCCAACTCTTTAAACCCATAACGCTCAACCAAAGTCTCTAAAATATGTTGCAGATTTACACCGTGCAGCGGATTGTTTTTGTTTTTTTCTTCTTCACTCATTTTTTAGCCTTTATTTAAAAATTGAATTTTTCTCTCGTTCCAATGCTCCAGCGTTGGAATGCATATTGCAGCCATTCAAACTTATGTATGCCTTCCCATCAGAGACGCTTGGAACGAGAAACTATTCTCTTCCGCACATAATTTTATAGTCGCAGAACAGGCAGCTCTTCACATCTTCGCACTTGCTAAAATTTACATCTTCGATATTTAGCAAATCTTTTACATGTGATTCCAGAAGTGCCAATTTCTCTTTTAAAAGTGGCTCATCTACTATTTTAGACTCTTTTAGGTCATAGTATCCGCACTTTGTTATATTGCCTAATCCGCCCGCCAGCAGATAGTAAAACTCCAGCTGGAAGTCTGTAGCCTCTGTGAAGTTTTTCTCAGTGTAGAGAGGGTATGCGCCTGTTTTGTAGTCAAGTACGGCTATCTCGTTTGCACATTTATCTATGCGGTCTATTACGCCCTCCAACGCCATTCCCGCGAAGCTTGTCTGCATCTTTTCTTCACATCTATATACTTGCCAGCCTTTGGCAAATCTCTTTACTTCGTTTTCGCAAAACAGCTCCATTCTTCTCTTTTGCATGGCTATAAGGTACTTCTCAAGCTCACTCTCTCCGCACGCATTATCAAGCTCTGCATGTAAATCTTTTTTCAGCATCTCTACGTCATCATAAGAGCTTTTTTTGCTGTAGAGCTCTTTTAGCGCTTCATGAACATCCAAGCCTATCTCATACTCTTTGGGCATATCTTTTGGTATCTCATGCCCCTCTATATGCTCTATATATTTGTGGTAATATTTTCTCTTGCATGTAAGAAATATTTTTAGTTTTGTGGCGGAGAGGTTTTTGCCCCTGAAGCTGTACTCTAAAACTATCTCCTCTTCCTCTTTGACTTTTGGCATACCGTTTGCAAAAAGCACTCCCGCATAAGAGTCTTCGCCGTAGATGCTACTCTCTTTTATGCCAAGCTGTTTTAAAAACCTTGAAGCACTGCTCTCTTTGGATTTTACAAAAGAGATTGCAACCTCTCTGCTTGAGTTTATAAGCATCTCATAGTAGTGTTTTTGCAGATTTTCCCGATCGCTCATGGTCGGCAGATTTGCCATCTCTCTTACATGCGTGTTTAAAAACATATCTTTATCGCTTTTTTTAGGAACGTTATTATCGCTAAAGTCAACTATTACAACCGCGTCAAACTCTACAGAGCGGGTCTCTAAAACACCCATGACGGTTATCTTTCCGCCTCTTACATCATCGATTGTCCGGCTTGAGAGCCTTTGGAGGAAAACAAGCAGCAGAGATTTCACGCTCATCTCTCTCATAAAAGGGAGGATGTTTTTAAGACCATAAAGCTCCTCATTAAAAATCTTAAGCTCTCTTTTGGAAGAAAAACTCTCTTTATAGCTCTTTAAAAACTCTAAAATCTCTGTATCTTTGCTCTTTTTTGCATAGATTGAGCGAAGCGGAGCGTAAAACTCATCCCCAACTCTCTCCAGTCTCGCCTCATTCTCTTTGGAATCCTGCTCAATATAGCTGCATGTCGCATCGAGCTTCTCATAGATGGAGGTTGTGCTAAATGGTTCTCCCATGGCAAAGTTAAAGTTTGATTTTGTATCAAAACTCTTAAGCAGCTGCGCAAACTTCTCATCTGGCAAAATAACTGCAATGTTTTCAGCCCTGTAGCCCATCTGCACAAAGTCATATATCTTTTTTTTAACAAATGCCGCCTGCAAAAGAGGCTCGCTAAAGGACTCACATGTCACTTTTGTGTTTTGTTCTATCATCTCTTTGTGAAATATCTCTTTTGTATTTAGCGAGATTTTATATCTGTTTCCCGCCTCGAGTCCTATGCCTAAAGATAAGAATTTTTTTTGCATCTTGGTGTTAAATCTGCTCGCACTAAAGAGAATATTTATGCTGCTGAACTCGCAGCACTTCTCTAGAAGCGCTAGCTCAAAGTTTGTCAAATGACCATCAACATGAAGCTCTATATTTTTATATTTTTTTATGTACGCTCTGTTGAAAGTGTAGAGTTTTGGCAGAAATATTCTATCTAGAAGTTTCCGCTCCCTGCAGAGTGCCTCATATCTTACATATAGCTCCCCAAGTATGGCTATATGCTCCTCATACTCGCCGTAGATGTCCGAGGTTGCCAAATCTTTTATGTCGTACATCTCTGCACTTAACTCTTCAAAAAATTTAAATATGTAGGATGAGTTTTTTGTAAAGGTGAAAAAGTTTCTCTGGATTTGAAGATTTGTGAAATTTTTAAAGTCGCTCGCCTCAAGCAGAAGCAAAATCCTGCCATCTTCATCGAGCGCCTTAAAATCTTCGACCATACAGAGCTTTGAGATAAATTCACTCATAGTAATATAGTTTGGAAGAAAGAGGGTAGAACCCTCTACATGGAGAAGTTTTTGTCTTATTGCGCGAGCCGAGGGGAGGACAATCAAGGATTCATTCATAGGCTAATTATAACCTAATATTCTATGATTTCCTTGGCTCTCGTATCTGCTTTTACGTTGTAAAATCTATGAAGTTCATCTACGGTTACTTTTGCCATAATGTCCCATCTTCCCTCTTGCGGAAGCTCAATTGTACTGAAAGTGTAGACTCCGTTTTTAATTTCTGGGTTACTTAACTCTTGATCATGCTTATGGTTGTTAGGTCTTGTTACGACTACTTTTATCTGCGCATCGTTTACCGGATTGGCATCTAAATCGCTTACTCTATATTTTATACTACTACCTTGAACATTAAGCCCATCGGTTATATACTCTATTTTGTATCTATTATTAAACGCTATTGCGGCTTTTAAAATATCGTTTGCTTGTGCGTCAGCCTCATGATAGCCCATCATATATGTATCACTATTCTCAACCGGAAGCGTATTCGCAACAACTATTGTCGCAACACATGCACTAAATATAAATATGATTGAAGCAGCGATTGCGTATGGCCAGATTCTGCCGTTACCTAGATTCATTTTTTTGCCTCCTTAGATAAAGTTTTCTTTTAATGTAAAGAAATATACCATAAACAACAATAGCGTAAAACAGTACTTTTACTATTAGTATGCTGATTTGATTTGCATTGCCTACCGCATTTTCCAAAACTACGCCTTTGCTTGCTGCGATCTGCTCTGCGATATCTGCATAGCCGTTAAACATAGAACCCGAATACTTACCTAAAAGCTCGCCCTCTTTTGCTTTTTGAGCAAGTAGCGGCAAAATCGTGCCGCCGCTGCTCATGTCGCTAAAATCCATATTAAGAAGTGCGACAACAAATGCTTGAACGGATGATGAAACAGGGCTTAGCACCTGTTTTTTGTCAAAATACTCATATAATGATGTCTGGTTCGCGTAAATATCAACTTTTGAGTCCATTTCAGAAAACGTAAGTAAAATAGTAGGCTCGCTAAAATCTTTCATTAGCTCTTTTTCATACTCTACTATATTCATCTTCTGCGGCAACTCCTTAAGCATTACAAGCCTTAGAGATATTCCCGTTTTTTGATGGAGCTCTAAGCCAAGTTTTTCAACCTCTACATTAAACGCAGGATTAAAAATAAGTTCATCTTTATATAAATAGTTTGCAAAAAGAGAAGTGTTAAAAAACAGCGCTAGTATGAGGGCGCTAAGCCCTCTTGAAAACTTCAAAGAAATTTCCTAGCCAATGTAGAGATGATTTGGCGTTAAAACCGCATAAAGAGTATACAGAGCCATTATAACCAGACCCCATGAAATGATTTTTTCCATTCTACCCTCCTTACTTAACATCTACCAAATGTTTAGCGTTATCAACGCTCTTCATTTGTATAAGATGCTCATCTTTAATATCATAAAAGTTTGTCGCACTTGTGTTTTGAACATTTATTGCCCAAGCTGTTAATCCAACCAAAATAACCAAAAGCAAAACAGTTGCTATTAGCATGCCGGTTATACCGTCGAGAGAAAATATACTTCTGTTATCATTCATCCCTGACTCCTTATTTACTTATGTTAACGATGTAAGCGCCAACAGCTTCTTTTTGCTTATCGTTAAGTCTGTCAAACTTAGGCATAGCGCCGATTATACCTTTTTTGCCATGCGTGAGAACATTGTTAACTAATGCAATATCAAAATTTCTGATATTTGGAGCCATTCCGTCGATTCCTCTGCCGTCTTCACCGTGACACATTGTACAAGTGCCTGCAAATATATCCGCGCCTTCACCGCTAAAACCGTTTGCTACATAAGCAGAAACAGTATCTATCTCAGCATCTGTAATCGGAACATAACCCGAGTTGGCATTCATTAAGCCATTACGATCAGGCATCGGCATCTCAAAGCCTAAAAGCTTGTTGTTTGAACCATTCTCGATAACAGCCTTGACTGATGCTTCATCCATTCTAATGTTTAAATTAGCCGCTTTTCCATCAATACCATCAGCACTAAGACCATGACAAACTTTACACTCTGCCAAGAAAACAGATTCGCCCATCTCTACAAGCTTATCGCCCGTAATGTCTTTATATTTTACTTCAAATTTTGCATTGTGTGCAGCAACGTCTTCGTTGTACTCACCGATTTGTGAATATGCATTTACCGGATAACCGATTGTAAAATACCACATTCCCCATACCATTGTAAGTAAAAACATAACTGCCCAACCGGTCGGAACACTGTTTTTATACTCACCTATTCCATCCCAGTTCTCATCCACGAGCTCACCGGATGCACTGTCAACCTGCATCTGGCGTACATACTTGATTACGACGAAAACAGTAATTATTACTAGTGCAATCGCTCCCGTAACTGCAAGTATATTGACAATATCATCATTTAAACCACCCTTTGTGCCACCAACAGATAAATATGTCAGTACCAACATCAAAGCAGTAAATATGATTCCCCCAAGATAAAGCTTATTCATATCTCTCTCCTATTTCTCTGCGCACCCTCAGGGGTGCTTTTGTCATCAGACTTTGGTGATACCGGAGCATCATCCAAGTCGTCTTTAAGTGCCATATCACTGTAACTCTCATAGTCAACTCCATCTGTATCTTTCTTCTTGGTATAGAGATGGTATATATAACCATACAACGCTATGACAAGAAATATTATTAATGTAAAGTATCCGTATGCTTGTAATTGTGCTATATCCACTACAAACCTCTACTTGAGACTATTCAAATATGCAATCAATGCAACTATCTCAGGAATCTCGCCACGAGCCACAGCATCTTTGACATCTTGATCTCTCATGTCTGCCGCAATAAGCTTCGCCTCTTCTAATGCCAACTCATTTGCTTCTGTTATACTAGCGCCCATTTTAACGATTTTTTCAGAACCGTCTTTCATAGGCACCGGCTCATTGTAAGGAACTGAGAAGTATTGTGCTACAGTCAACTGCTCCGCAAACGCCGTCTCAATATCAGCTTTATTTGCAAACATCCACTTATATGCCGGCATAATCGAGCCTGGAACTACAGAAGCAGGATCTTTCATATGATTTTCATGCCAGTCGGTAGTTCTATAGTTACCCACACGCATCAAATCAGGTCCAGTTCTTTTAGAACCCCATAAAAATGGTCTGTCATATGCATACTCACCGCTTAGAGAGTAGTGACCATAACGGTCAGTCTCTGATTTAAACGGACGAACAAGCTGTGAGTGACAAGCATTACAACTATTTTTAATGTAAACGTGACGACCTGCAAGCTCTAGAGTAGAGTATGGAGCCGTACCGATTACGGGACGAGACGCTTGAGCAAAGTTTGGAAGAATTTCCACTAAACCTGCAAACGAAATTACTAAAAACACACCTACCGCAAAAAAGAACGGATGTTTTTCTAACCAATGAAACATATTAAATCCTTTCTATTAAGCGCCCATAGGCGATGCATTTTGTAGCTCACGCTCTTCAACAGGGCGAGCAGACATAGTTTTATAGATGTTATAAGCAAACATCAAGAAACCTACCAAATAGAGAAGTCCACCTACACCACGAATAGCGTAGTAAGGATGTAAAACAGTAACCGTATCAATGAATGAGTATGCTAAGTTACCAAACTCATCATGCGCACGCCACATCATACCCTGCGTAATACCTGCAATCCACATAGAAGTGAAGTATAGAACAACACCCAGTGTTTGGATCCAGAACTGCGCAACCATTAAAGACTTAGAGTAAATCTCACGTTTAAATACACGCGGAGCCATATGGTAAAGCGCAGCCATAATCATAAAGCCTACCCAACCAAGAACACCATCATGAACGTGACCGACAATCCAGTCTGTAAAGTGTGCTATTGCATTAACTGATTTAATCGCTTGAATAGGACCCTCTAATGTTGAGAACATATAAAAAGTCGAAGCTAAAATCATAAACTTAATCAACGGAGAAGCCGCAACTTGTTGCCACTCACCCTTCATTGTAAGAAGCATGTTGATAGCAGAACCCCAAGACGGAAGAATCAATATTATGGAGAATATTGAGCCCATAGTCTGCATCCAATCAGGAACAGTTGAATATAAAAGGTGGTGTCCGCCAGCCCATAGATAAACAAACATCAGTCCCCAGAAAGAGAGAAGTGAGAGTTTATATGAGTAGATTGCCTGACCAGACTCTTTTGGTAAAAAGTAGTAGATCATAGCAACAATAGGAACCGTAAAACCAAATGCAACCGCATTGTGACCGTACCACCACTGAACAAGAGCATCGTTAGTACCTGAATACATAGAAACAGAGTGATACCATGCACCTATGCCAGACTCACCGGCAGCCGATGTTCCGAGTATTGTAGGTATTTCCATGTTATTGAAAAGGTAAAGCATTGCTATTCCCAAGAATGTAGCAATATAGTACCAAATAGAGATATAGAGTGATTTTTCACGGCGAATACCGATAAGACCAAACATACCAATACCCCAAATAACCCAGACAACTACCACTCCAATATCAATAGGCCACTCAAACTCAGCGTACTCTTTTGAAGTTGTTACACCTGCAAGAAGTGAAACAACAACTGCCGCAACAACAACCAAATAGAGCCAGAAGTGTATCTTGCCCAAAGTCATCAAGAACTTTGACTCTGCCATTGACACTTTTAAAACACGCTGTCCAACATAATACCAAGTAGCAAAAACACCACTTAACGTAAAACCAAATATTACCGCATCTGTATGCAGCGGACGAAGACGACTAAAGTTAGTGTACTCAGCCAAGCCTTCTCCAAGAAATAGGTTAACTCCTGGAAAAGCAAGCTGAAACGCTAAAATTACACCGATGAGCATGCCGACAATTCCTAAAATGATTGTTGTAAACATAAACATCTTAGCAATTGTATAGTCATACTCTAATGGACGATTCTCCATATATAGCCTCCTTAAAGATTCAAAGCAATTAAGTCTATTAAATTAAGCTAAATTTATTAAACTAATTAACAGGTAGTATAATAACAGTATAAATGTTTAAAATTTCTTAAATAATGACATGTTTTTGACAATTTTTACAAATTTGTTAATAATCTATTTACAATTAACATAAAATTAACAATTTGCTGTTATGAGAAGGGGTTGCAAAGGACGAATCCTTATCTTTTAATTAAAGATAAGAACTCATTGAAGATATATCTGCTCTCTTTTGGTCCCGGACTTGCTTCGGGGTGATGCTGTACTGAAAAAATCGGGGCATTTTTGTATTTTAGCCCCTCGATCGTATTGTCAAAAAGATTCATATGCGTAATCTCTGCAACCTCTACTATATTTTCTGGAACATTGTAGTTGTGATTTTGAGCCGTAATCTCAACAAGCCCTGTTTTTATATTTTTAACCGGCTGATTTCCGCCATGGTGACCAAATTTTAGTTTATATGTATCGTATCCATGCGCAATTGAAAGAAGCTGATGCCCCAAACATATTCCAAACATAGGTACTTTTGCGTCTATTAGCTTTTTTATCTGCTCTTGCTCATGCTTAAGAACCAATGGATCGCCTGGGCCGTTTGAGAGGAAAACACCGTCAATCTCTTTTTTGTTGTATCTATCTATAAGGTTTTGCGCACTAAAGTCATTTGGAATAACCTCAACGCCCATCTTCGCACCCACAAGCTCGTTTAAAATATTTCTCTTTACACCAAAATCCAAAACTACTATATTTGCTTCTGGCTGTGGCGCTGCGTTGTATTCAAACTCTCTGTCGTTATAGACGGACTGCGTGTGCATGTACGGGGTTTTCGTACTTACCTGCTCTATATAGTTAATCTCCCCTATTCTAGGGGTGCTGCTTAGAACTTTTTTAAGCTCCTCTTTGTCGCTTATCTCTGTTGAAGCAACCATCATCATAGCGCCTTCGCGTCTTAACATCTTTGTTATATATCTTGTGTCAATATCGCAAATACCCATAACATTTTGCTCTTTTAAAAAATCGGCAAGCGAACCCTCTGCTCTAAAGTTAGAGTATCTCTCTTGATATTTTCTAACAATCACTCCCTTTGCATGGGCAGCACTGCTCTCCATGTCTTGAGTGTTAACGCCGACATTACCTATCTCAGGCATAGTAAATGTCACAAACTGTCCTGCATAAGAGGGGTCTGAGACTATCTCTTGATATCCACTCATGGAGACGTTAAAAACCACCTCTCCCACTACGCTGCCCTCTGCGCCGAAACTGTTTGCCTCTAAAAAAGTTCCATTTTCAAAATATAACCAAGCTTTTTTTAAACTACTCATGTTCACTACTCCATGCCTCTTTTTGAAAGCTCTTCTTTGTAGAGCTTTTCATATAAAATGTCAAATTCATCAGTTCCGGGGATGTATCTTTTTTTGTATGTTCTGATTTTGTCCATAATAATGGTATCAAGTTCAGAAGCTTCCGTAATAAATGATGTGATTGCATTATAAATAATATTTTTTATACGATTTTCCGTCACGTCAAAGTGGATCAGATCCTCTTCATAAAGCTCGTCTAGAATTTTGTGTGAGATATCAGAGTATCTCTCTTCATAATTCAAAAGCACGCCGAACTCCGGAGCTAATTTCTTCTTAATCATAAAGAAGAGCTGTCTCTCATCAACAAGATTAAACTCTATCTCCTCTTCATTTGCTTCACATATCTCATGTACCTTCTCTTCAAGAGCCATCTCCTGCTTGACATCATGTACTAATATCTTCTCGGCCTCTTTTGCAACGTTCTCAAGACCCTTTGTCATCGTAACAACACCACTTTTATTTAAATCAATTGCGACTTTATTGGCTATATGAGGTATAGTTTTAAGTGATATTTTCATCGACGGACCTTATTTGTATAGAATTAAATTTTTGTATTTTACAATAAGTAAGGTTAGTTTACGATTAGAAAAAGGTTATTTTGACAAAAGTGTGCCAAGCTTTTCTAGCTTCTTGAGTTTGCGTCAAAGTACTCTTCAAACATATCTTTAGTTAATGGCTTAGAGAAGTGGTAACCTTGCAATATATCACAACGCTCTTTGATTAAAAACTCTTTTTGCAACTCTGTCTCTACGCCCTCTGCGACAATCTTTAAGTTTAAATTTTTGGCAATATTTAGTATGGTTTTTACCATATTTGTACTATCAATTGAATCATTCAACTCAAATATAAACGATTTATCTATCTTTAACTCATCTATAGGGATTTGACGCAGATAACTAAGGGATGAGTATCCGGTACCAAAATCGTCCATGGAGAAACGAATGCCACATTTTTTTAGCCTGTTCATCTTTTCAATGATAATGCTCACATCCTCAGCAACACTTGTCTCAGTCATCTCAAAGACTATTTTTGACCTTAACTCATCACTCAGATACTCTTTGCAGAGCTTCTCTACATCATCTATAAATGTTGTGTGAAATATCTGTCTCATGCTTATGTTAATGGAGAACTGTTCAAGCTCTATACCTTTTTCATCCCAGCTTTTAAATGTTTTAAACGCCTCTTGGAGAATAAAGTAGCCAAGCTC
>NZ_JAVVFL010000024.1:0-16255 GCF_032250635.1 Sulfurimonas sp. | reverse complement strand
CACTTATGAAAACACCGGAACTTACAAAGCCGGTTCTATCCATCAAATCTTTTATCTGAACATCTAGTTCTTCATTTTGAAGCGGAGTAAGTTTGTCAAAGAAAAGCGCTCTAAAAGTCGGGTACAACATGTTAATAAGAACGACGACCGCAAAGATAAAGAGAAAACTCCAAAGCCACCAAAGATCAAAGTTTGAGATTATCATATAGACTCCCCAAACCACTAAAGAGCCAAAGAGAAGCGTCATAACAAATGAGATAATGGTATCTTTTATCCACTGCCCAAGGGTTGATTTGTTAAAACCGAACTTCTCATCCAGAATAAATTTTTCATAGTATGAAAACGGCAGAGAGATAAGCGAGTTTATAACCAAAAATCCCATGACGATGGCAATATTGAGAAGCGCTTCATTCTCATAAGATATATTTTGTTCCAAAAATTTGATTCCAAAACCTATCCAAAAAATAAAGACAATATAGTCTATAAACATACTTGCAATGCTCATCTTCTCTTTTGCAACGCTGTAATTTCCCGCTTTTATAAAATCATTGTCCAAGAGAAGAACTGCTTTGCCCTTTTTTGCTCTATTTACATAACCTATCTGCATAACGCTCGTATATATAGAGATGAGTATAAAAAGAGTATAAATTCCCACTATTGTCATTAACATGCAACTGCCTTATTTTTTTGAAATTCTAACATTATTTTGATACAATCTTTTAAATTTTAAAACACTCAAGGAACATCTGTGAAAACTTTTATAAACGGTCTTAGCCTTATTCTGCCGACTGCCTTGGTTTTATATCTGCTTATTTGGATTTTGACGACAACCGAGCATTTTTTTGGCAATCTTATTTTATATGTTCTCCCAAAAGAGTACTACATAACAGGTTTGGGATTTGTAACGGGCATCGCCGTCGTATTTTTTGTAGGCTTGCTTCTAAAACTTTGGATTGTTCAAAAATTAAGAGATTTTTTTGAGTCACTTGTCGATAAAATGCCTCTCGTAAACACTCTCTACGGCGCGGTAAAAGACTTTTTCAACTTTTTCTCAAATCTCAAAAACAAAGAGAACGACATTGTAGTTCTTGTCAGTTTGCCGACACTTGATGCAAAAATCATGGGCTTTATTACCTCAAGAGATTTGGATAGATTTAAATTTTTAGATATGGAGGAGCCTGTCGTTGTATATTTTCAGATGAGTTATCAAGTGGGCGGATACTCCCTGTTTATCCCCAAAAAAAATATAACTTTTGTTGACATGAAAACAGAAGATGCGCTTGGATTTATAATGACGGCAGGAATCTCAAGCAGCAAAAAAAACAAAGCAGAGCAGATATGAGTAATCTTAAAGATAAAAAAATAGGTTTGGCGCTAGGTGGCGGAGCGGTTTTAGGAGCTGTTCATGTGGGCGTATTAAAAGCGTTGGAAGAAGAAGATATTAAAATTAAAGCAATCTGCGGCACAAGTGCAGGCGCGATTGTTGCAGCACTCTATGCTTTTGGAAAAACTCCCCAAGAGATAGAGAAGATAGTCGTTGAGTTTGAGTGGAAAAAGCTCTCATCACTTACTCTCTCAAAATATGGACTTCTCTCAAATGAAAAAATAGGCGAGATTATTAAACACAACATAGGTAAGAAAAATTTTGAAGATGCAAACATCCCGCTTGGGATGATGGCTACTGATATTACAACCGGAGAGAAGGTCATCTTGAACAAAGGAAGCGTTGCGGACGCAGTTGTTGCAAGCACATGTATCCCCGGAATTTTTATTCCTGTTGAGATTGAAGAGAGACTTTTGGTTGATGGCGGGATTGTTGAAAATGTTCCTCTTAGCTGTCTAAAAGATAAGGATGTTGATTTTTTAATAGGAGTAGACCTTGTTCCTGAGCGCTCTTACAAAAAGCCTGAAAATGTTATTGAGGTTCTATATAACAGTTTTAACTTTTTGGTCAAAATAAATAAAAAAGCTCAAACAAAAGAGGCTGACCTAACTATAAAACCAGACCTTTCGAAGTATAACGCGGTCGATATGTCTCAAATGAAAGAGCTGATTGATCTTGGATATAAAGAGACAAAGAGAATACTAAAAGAGCTTTAAAAAAGTTTACGCTTAATGTGCTACAATACTTCTAATACCAAAAAAAGGAGTCTAGTTATGCAAAAGTTTACTAAGTATATAAGATTGTCTCTTATTCCACTAAGTTTGTTATTGGTCGCACCCGTTGGAGCTCTAGCGCAAAATATGGGGCGTGATATGCCTACGTTTGAGAGTTTTGACCTAAATAGCGATGGTACTCTCACTGAGAGCGAGTTAAATGAGGCAAGAGATAAAAGAGTCCAAGAGAGAAAAGAAGACGGCAGAATGCTACGCAATACAAAAAGCCACTATGAGTTCTCAAAGATGGATGCAGATGAAGATGGTTTGGTGAATAAAAAAGAGTTTTTAGAACATCAAACTAGAAGAAAAAGATAAATAAAATCGGCGTGTTAAATCTTTTTAACACACCGACACTCCTCTACAATAAAATATAATCAATAACATCTCCACCACTACCTGTCAAGAAAATGTCAAGAAACCAAACATAAATATTTGACACTATCCTTTTATACTTTCATCATAAACTAAAAAAAGGAGAGAAAATGAAGATTATACTTACGTTGGTTGCGCTTTTTGGCATATCCTCTGCGGCAGTCGTTGATGAGTTCTTAGAAACTCTTGCAAAAGAGGCAAAAGTCCAAGATTCAAGCTTTAAAGCCTTTAGTATCAAAAGAGGCGAAGAGATTTTTACCTCAAAACATATCGGCAAAAGAGGCGAAGAGGTCTCATGCGTATCCTGTCATGGAGATGATTTAAACAAAGCCGGTAAAAATTTTTTTACTGTTAAAGAGATTGAACCACTCTCTCCAAAAACAAATCCAAAAAGATTTAGCGAGATCAAGACAATAGAAAAATGGCTAAAGAGGAACTTCATAGATGTATATAATCGTGAAGGAACAATTCAAGAAAAAGGTGATGTAGTCACATACATCATCAACAAATAAGGAGAAAAAGATGAAATCATTAATTTTATTTGCTATGCTTGGCGGCATATTACTAGCAGGCTCTTACGAGAAAAAAGGTGTTGCTCCTGTAACAAACGAGCTCTACAAAAAGGAGTGCGGTTCTTGCCACTTCGCATATCAACCAGGTCTTCTGCCATCAAACGCATGGGCGAAGATGATGTCAAATCTGCAAAATCACTTTGATACCGATGCAACTTTGGAAAAAGATGATTTTAACGCTGTCTTAGAGTATCTGCACCAAAACAGTGCCGAAAAAGCTATGAAATACAAAAGAAGCAACAAGATTGTAAAGAGTATAAGGCATGGAGAAGTTCCTGAGTCAATATCTAAAACCCCATACATGGTAAAAAAGCATAGAGAGATACGAGAGGATCTTATAACGCAGGATGAAGTAAAAGGGCTCTTTAACTGCAGCGCATGCCACACTACGGCAGAAAAAGGGATATACAGCGAGAAAGATATTTTGATTCCAAACTACGGAAAATGGGAAGATTAGGGAGGCAAGACAATGAAGTCCTATATTTGGTCGCTTCCGACAAGGGTTTTTCACTGGCTCTTTGCCCTGCTGATACTGCTTGCTTTTTTAACCGAAGATGATGACTTTCTCAACTACCATGCCCTGATCGGTTATGCTATTTTAATCCTTTTGGGCTTTAGATTTTTTTGGGGCTATCTGGGTCCAAAATACTCAAAGTTTAAAGATTTCCCCATGAGCATCGGCGAGGTCAAAGAGTTTGTTGCAAATATTTTTAGCAGTGAGCAAAAATATGTAGGACACAATCCTTTGGCTTCATATGTAATGATTGCTATTTTGGCGGTCTCTTTTCTAGCCGTGATTACCGGAGTTTTAACTCTTGGAATTCAAGAGGGAAAGGGTGTCCTATCCTCCCTAAACAGCACTTTTTTTAAAGAGATGGAGCTTTTTGAGGAGATACATGAGTTTCTCTCTGGCGTATTGATCGCTCTTATAGTTATGCATCTTTTGGGCGTTTTAAGCGATAAGCTTCTTCACTCCAAACATAAGACGCTTGAGTCCATCTTTAACGGCTATAAGGTGACAAAAGAGCAAGAGGGCATAAAACTGAACATCTTTCAAAAACTGATTGCGGCGCTGCTTTTAGCTCTGCTTGTTGCGTTTTTGTTCTTCAGCCTAACTGCTTCTAGCAATCCGTTGATTGCTTCAAAGTATGTTCCGCTGGATTACAGAGCGCAAAATGAGCTTTTTGTTGATGAGTGTGCGTCTTGTCATACTCTCTATCCGCCGCATACTCTACCTGCAAAATCGTGGAGTATTTTAATGGCGGACCTTCAAAACCACTTTGGAGACGATGCCTCTATTGATGAGACAGATAACAGAAATATTTTAGATTTTTTACTCAAAAACAGCGCGGAAAATTCGACTCAAGAGGTGAGTGTGAAGATTTTGAATTCAATAAAAAATAAAGATATAATAGCAATAACCCAGACTGATTTCTGGAAAACAAAACATGGCGAAATTCCAAAAAAAGTCTTTGCCCATGAGAACGTAAAAAGCAGAGCAAACTGCAAAGCATGTCACAGCGATATTGAAAAAGGATTGATTGAAGATGAGAAGATTAAAAATATTAACGCTTATATGTAGTCTGCTTCTATCTTTTTCTCTTATTGCGGATGATGATGATTATGAGCACAAAAAAGATCATATATACAAAAATCTAGACTATTTAAACCTAAGCAAAGATCAGCACAAAGAGATAAAAGAGATAGTTGTAGAGTACAGAGAAAAATATGAAAAATTTTACAAAAAGAGAGAAGAAAAAGAGAAGAGACTTCAAGAGCTGCTGAGAGAAGAGACGTTTGATAAAGAGCGCTACGAGCAGATTGCCAAAGATAAATGTGAAGATGCAATAGGGCTTGAAGCCAAAACATTAGAGAAGATTCACTCTATTTTGTCAGCTTCGCAAAGAGAGCTGTTTTCATACTATCTTCGGGAGTGGCAAGTTGAATAAAAAAGTTTTGCTTATAGAAGACGACCTGCAGATGCAGGGTTTTATAGCGGATTACTTAAAGGAGTATGACTTTATATGCTCTGCCTTTTCACATCCAAAAGATGCCATAGAGGAGCTTGAGAAGAACGGCTCCTACTCAATTATTATCTTAGATTTGATGCTTCCGGACATTGATGGTTTTGATGTTTTAAAGAAGATAAAAAGCATCTCCGACACTCCTGTCATTATCTCTTCGGCAAGAGGAGACATAGGAAACAAAATACACGGTTTTGACTTGGGCGCTGATGACTATCTCGCAAAACCTTATGAGCCGCGGGAGCTTGTCCTAAGAATAGAGCATATTTTAAAAAAATCTCTAAGCGGTAAAACTACGATTGGAGAGTTTACGATAGACAAAGCAAACAGAGAGGTTTCTTTGGGGGATTACTCGATTGATCTTACAAAAATAGAGTTTGAGATATTTCTGTTTTTAGTAGAGAACAGAAATAAAATCTCCTCAAGAGAACAGATACTAAATGCCACCTCACTGGATGAGAACACAAAAAACAGAACCATAGATACGCACATCTCAAACATTAGAAACAAGATAGGCGACGACCCAAAAGAGCCCAAGTACATCAAATCCGTATGGGGCATCGGCTATAAGTTTGTGGGCTAATATGTCGATTATCAGAAAAATATCCATACTCTTTTTAATAAGTTTTATCCTTATGAATATTATTGGATTTTGGATTGACAATATTAACTCCAAAAGAGTCGATGACCTTATAAAAGAGAAGTACCTAAAGATCTCAAATGAGATATTTCAAAATATAGACAACAGGGACAAAGTAGAGAGGATAATCTCAAAATATGCTCTAAAAAGAGTCGATGCTCTGGATAAAAAGAACAGAGAAATTCTCTACTATGAAAAACATACCTTTGGTTTTATCTCCATCCAAAAGGCGTCGTTTGAAGATGAGTTTGTCATTGAGATAAACTTTCTTGATGAAAACTACACCCTTAAAACTCCCGATGAGGAGAATATTAACGACAAACTAAAACTCAATATTCTCATATTTTTAGATGTTTTTGTCCTTATTCTCATATTTTTATATCTCTTAAAACTGCTCTCACCTCTTAAAAAGATAACAAAAGAGATCCAAAATTTCTCTAACGGAGATATGCAAAGCAGAATAGAGGTAACCTCAAACGATGAGATAGGAACACTCTCACGCGCCTTTAATACGATGGCTGCTTCAATAGAGGAGCTTATAAAGACCAGAGAGGAGCTGCTAAGAGATATAGGGCATGAGCTTAGAACCCCGATTGCAAAAGGAAAGTTCGCAAGCCTCAAGATTGCAGATATTTCTCAAAAAGAGCTGCTGCAAAAGATATTTTCAGATTTGGAGATACTGACAAATGAGCTGATAGAGCTGGAGAAGCTAAACTCCACAAAGCTAAACATCTCTACTTTCAGCGCAGAGACACTTATACTAGAGTCTCTTAGCAAGCTCTACATAGAAGATGAATCAAATATCGCTCTTAAAATAGAGGATGATTTTAAAATAGAGGGCGATCTACACTATCTCTCTGTCGCTCTTAAAAATCTTATTGACAATGCACTCAAATATGCCTCAGAACTTCCTATAACGCTGAAGGCTTCAAAGCAGAATATCTACGTCATAAACAGAGGCGAAAAGCTCTCAAAGGAGCTTGAGTACTACCTAAAACCATTTACCCAGGAGCTCTCTCAAAGAGACGGCTTTGGGCTTGGGCTCAGCATTGTAAAGAAAATCAGCGACAAACATAACTTTTCATTAAGCTACATGCATGAAGAGGGAGAAAATATCTTTTGTCTAAACTTAAGTCCCTCATCCGCCTGATTATAAAATATAATCGACTACTTTTGACTCCAAAGTCACGGACTTTATAAGTTCGACTACTTTTAAATGCTTCGGGTGGATTGCGTAAGAAGCTAAAGCCTCTTTTGTTTCAAACGTAGAGTAGAGAGAGAGATCAAACGCCCGCTCGGAGTCTGTAAAATTGACACCTACCTCCATAGACTTCAACTCAGGAATCAACTCTACCAGAGCATTAAGTCTCTTAACTACCTCTTTAATATTTGACTCTCTCTTTTCTTCTTTAAATTTAAACATCACTATATGAACTATCATACGAAACCCCTGCTTTTTTTGTGAAATTCTACCTAAAAAGGGTAAAATAGCCTTATGAAAAGAATTTTAAGAGAACTTTACGGGTCGACAATACTGTTTTTTTACTTCTTCAAGTGGCCTTACTTTCTTGTATTTCCATATCTTTACAACAGCGGTCTTAATAACAACTATATGCTAAATATTTTATGGTTTTTTACGGCTGGGCTTATTTTAAAAGATTTTTACACCATGTACAAAAACAGAGACCTCTAAAGAAACCCTTTCCAAAAAAACTCTGCTATTATCACTATTAAAAAGATCCCTATAAAGTTAAAAACAACCCCATATCTTGCCATATCATTGACGCTTACGGCTCCGCTGCTCATGGCTACGGCATTTGGAGGCGTAGCAATTGGGAGCATAAAGGCATAGCTTGCACACACCGTGGCTACCATCATAAAGAGAGTCGCATCAAGCCCGCTCTGCTGTGAGACCGCATATATAACGGGGAGCATGACCGATATAAGCGCCGTATTTGAGGTTATCTCCGTTGTAAATGTTATAAGCATAGCCACACTTAAAATGATTAAAATAGGATGAAGCTGCGTTATGACAATCAGGTAAGAGGCAACCTCATCGGCAAGACCCGTTGCGCTAAAAGCGGCTGCAATCGAAAAACCTGCGCCAAATAAAAACATAATCCTAAAGGGGATCTTTCCTTTGTCGTCAGTCCAATCAAGAGTGCTAAATGGCGGAGCAAAAAGCAGAAGTCCCGCACCTAGCAATATACCGTTTTCATTGAGCCCTAACCCGCTCCAGTATGGCTTAAGAGGAGCATTTAGCAGAAGCAGCAAAATAACTCCGCCAATTAAGAAAAGAACTTTTTTCTGCTCAACGCTCAGGGCTTTTTTTTCGCTCTTTATGGATACCTCTATATCTTTTACGCCAATGCTAAGCAGAGACGCAACCACAAAAAACATCACAAAAACAAGCGGAGCGACCATTACCATCCACTGCAAAAAGGAGATTGCCTCCATGCCGCTCTTCTGCATAAAACCGAGCAAAATAAGGTTTGGCGGCGTTCCTATCGGAGTTAAAATCCCTCCCACGCTGGCACCGTAGGCAATAGAGAGGGCAAACCTCATCTTAAGCCTTACATCTTCGGTTATAAAAAGAGCGATTGAGATCAAAAGCAGTGTCGTTGTGGTGTTTGAGAGGAGTGAGCTAAGCAGTCCGGAGGCTATTGTGAGCGAAAAGATTATCCCTTTTGGAGTTGATGGAAAGATGGCAAACATCTTATCTGTGACCCATCTATGAAGCTCTGTTTTCTCAACTGCTATGGCTAGCAAAAAGCCGCCGAAAAATAGAAATATTATAGGATTTGCATAGTTTAGAGTAGTGTTGCTTGTTGAGAGAATTGAAAAAGATGGAAAAAGCACAATCGGCAACAGAGATACAACTCCAAGCGGCAGACCCTCGTTTGTCCAAAGAGTAACCATAAGAGCAATAAGCCCTAAAAGTGAAGCCTGAGTGGCGCTGAAGATAGTCAGCGAGAGCGCAAAAACAGACAGACCGATCAAAATAGCTACCGCTATTTTTATTGTTGTTGTTTTAGTTTGCAAGGAAATTGCTCAAACTCACATGCGGGTCTAAACCCTCTAACATATTGTAAACTTCTCTTGCAATAGGAAGATAGAGATCTTTTTCTTTGGCTATTTTATAGAGCGCATATGTTGTTCCGATGCCCTCTGCAACCTCTCCGAGCTCCTCTACTATCTGCTCTTTAGATTTGCCCTCTGCAATCCCCAAGCCGACGCGAAAGTTTCTGCTCATGGTCGATGATGCGGTTAAAAAGAGATCCCCTGCTCCGCTTAGACCTACAAAGCTCTCCTCTTTTGCACCGTACTCTTTGCCAAATCTCTGCATCTCCACAAGACCTCTAGATATTAGCGAAGCGGCTGCATTTTTCCCAAGACCTAAGCCTTCACAAATGCCTGCTGCTATGGCTATGACATTTTTATAAGCACCCGCAACCTCTGCTCCTGCCACATCTGTGGAGGTGTATGTTTTTATAAATGATGGAAAAAAGGAGGCAAACTTTTTGCTAAGCTCCTCATTTTTAGAGTTGACTACAAGCGCGGTAGGAAGCGACTTCATAACCTCAGTGGCAAACGAGGGACCTGAGAGAAAAGCAATGTTGTTATCGGGAACATACTCCTCATATATCTCATTTAAAAATCTTCCGCTTGTAGCTTCTATCCCTTTTGCGGCAACCAATATTTTTTGATTTTTATATTTAAAATTATCTCTCAGCCAAGACGAAACCTGCTGTGCAGGAATAGCAATAACGAGATACTCCAGTTTTAAAATCTCATCCAAAGAGACAAAATTTTTCATATCTCTTGGAGTCCTTGAGGTTATATAAACTTCGCACTTCTCACTTAGTGCAAAAGCCAAAGCGCTTCCCCATTTTCCTGCTCCGATTACTCCTACTTTAGTCATATCTGCTCCCCATAATTCTTTCAAATTCGCCTAAATCTTTCTCATACCCGACCACTACAAACACATCGCCCTCTTTTATTTGATGATGTTTTGCTTTTGATGAATATATAAACTCAGTCTCCAAATCTTCTCTTAAAACCGACAAAACCAGTACATTGTACTCTGCTCCCCAATCTATATCGTATGGGTAGGCTCCTTCAAACCTATGGGCATTATCTACTCTTATCTGGGCAATTTTTAAATCACTCTTTTCATACAAAATATTGTGAAGCACTTGTGTGATTATCGGCTTTTCAAGCATCTCTACTATCATATTTGCCGTTGTCTGAATAGTAGGTATAACCCTTGAGGCTCCCGCAAGAGAGAGCTTGTCCGAACTCTCTTTATCTTCCGCCAATGCCACAATACTGAGCTCCCGAAATGCCTCTCTAAGCGAGATTGTAAGAAAGATATTCTCTGCAGTATCTTCTAGTACGCAAAATGCAGTACACTCGTCTATATTGACGCTGCCCTTTAGCTCATCCCAATCATCGCTTAGATCAAATCTTAATATTTCGTACTTGCTGTTTTGTATATTTTTATCACTGCCCTCATCAAGTCTGAATATCTTTATATTTTCATAATAAAGAGAGATGTTTTTTACGATCTCTAGCGTATAGTCGTTATACCCAAAAAGCAGTGCGGTACTCTTTCTCATCTGCCATCCTTTTTGTATAAAAAGCTATTAAACTCTTTTATGAATTGAACGTTGCCTATAAGCAGCAGATAGTCCCCTGCCTTAACAGTGGTATCATCTTTTGGATTGAACAAAAACTCTTTTGAGCTACTTTTGTAAAGCCCCAAAAGAAGTATCCTAAACTTTTTGCTCTGAAGCTCTCCGACACTTCTGTAGTTGCCTGCTATTCTCTCGTTTATAACGATCTCTTGCATATCAACGCCGTTATAGTTTGAACGAAGAGCATGAATAGCCTCAAATGCAATTTTTTGTCCTGCAAGACCCTTTGCAATCATTCCCACAAGCTCTTTTTCGTAAAAAACCTCATTTACGCCTGCAAACATCAGCTTGTTTTTATTCATCTTATTTTTTAAAATAGAGAGTATATAAACATCTTTGTTGAAAGAGCGAACGGTCAAAGCGGTATAAACATTCTCAACATCGCTGTGCCCAAGGCAGAGTATCGCTTTTACCTGGTCTTGTATGTTTATGCGAAGTTTTTTGTAGCTATCTATACTTCCGGGATCATAATTAAGAGCAAAAAAACCATCTTTTTTTGCTTGTCTCGCTTTTTTATCATTCTCTTCTAAAATAATAATCTTACTGTTGTGCGATAACTGTTTTGCAATCTCTTTTGATATCCCCTCATAACCGCATATTAGGTAAAAGCTTTTCATCTTAGCTATGTCATTTATAAGCTTGTCATCTTTTATCTCATCAAGCTTCTCTGTAAATGCAGTCACTATCAAAGAGGTTGTAAAAGAGAAGACTGCGATTCCGGCTACGATGACAAACATAGCCACAATTCTTCCCTCTTCAGTTACAGGAGTGATATCTCCATAACCAACCGTAGAGATTGTCACGACTGCCCAGTATATGGCTTCAAACATAGTATTTATAGGCGAAGCTGGATTGTTTGCCTCCATAACATATATAAGAACGGATGAGACAAAAATAATTATAGATGCAAAAATTAAAAGTGTTAAAAACTCAAACTTCTTAGTTGCAATCACAGAGCCGAATGTCTGTATGCTTTTTGCATACCTAAAGAGTTTAAATACCCTAAGGAGCACAAAGAGTCTCATAAGTCTTAACTCATGGAAGAACGGAAGTATGGCAAAGAGATCTATAATAGCCTTTATAGAAAAAACATACCGCATCTTTATGCCGATAATCTCTCTAAAAGCTTTTAAAAGACTAAACTCTCTCTTTAGCATAACGTCATATTCACTATGCTTGATGATTATCTCGCTTACACTGCTGGTTACCCAAAATCTGAGCAGATACTCTATAAGAAAAAAGATTGAGATGATGTAGTTGTTAAAAAAAAGAAGGGAGTCGTCTACATGAGACTTTACCTCTCTGATTAGTATTGCAACGCTTGAGAAGATAAGCGCTATCATAAAGAGGTCAAATATCTTTTTGTATTTGTTGGAGTCATTTTCTAAAAAATTATAAAAAAAATGCTTTATCTTGGCATAACGTTTTGACGTATTAATCGCATAGGCGCCGTCTACTATCAAACGTTTCAACAAAATACTATCCCAACTTTGCTTTTAATATCTCGTTTACGCTCTGCGGATTAGCGCTTCCTTTGGACTCTTTCATGACCTGCCCTACAAAGAAACCAAAAAGCTTATCTTTTCCGCTTCTATACTCTGCAACTTTGTCTTGATTTGCGTTAATGATAGCATCGCAGATTGCTTCAAGCGCGCCGGTATCGCTTACCTGCTTAAGACCTAACGTCTCTATCGCACTATCAACATCGCCGCCCTTCTCTAAGAGAAAATCAAGCACCTCTTTAGCAGCTTTTCCGCTTATGGTGCCATCTTCTATTCTCTTTACCAAAAAGCCAAGCTTTTTAGCTTCAACCGGAGAGTTTGAGATATTTACCTCTCCTTTAAATCTGCCTTGAAGCTCGACCGTCAACCATGTAAGAGCATTTTTAGCGCTTATGCCCTCTTGCATCATGCTCTCAAAGTAGTGTGCCATCTCAACAGAAGATGTAACAACCATAGCGTTGTACTCGCTCATGCCGTAATCTTTTACAAAACGCTCCATCTTCTCATCTGGAAGCTCAGGAATTTTGCTAAATTCCTCCATCATATCATCGGTTACAACCACTTTTAATAGGTCTGGTTCAGGAAAGTAACGATAGTCAGCCGCTTCCTCTTTACCGCGCATTGAACGGGTCTCTTGTTTTACTTGGTCGAAAAGTCTTGTCTCTTGAAGAATCTCTTTATCATAAACACCGTCTTCCCAAGCTTCACTCTGGCGAGCAACTTCAAGCTCTATGGCTCTTTGGATAAACCTAAAGCTGTTGATATTTTTTATCTCCACACGGGTGTAGAGTTTCTCGTCCCCTTTAGGGCGGATAGAGACGTTTACATCCACGCGAAATGAGCCCTCTTGCATGTTTGCATCGCCGATATCAAGGTAGCGGATAATCGAGTGGAGTTTTTTAAGATAGAGCGTAACCTCTTCGGCACTTCTCATGTCAGGCTCGCTCACTATCTCTAAAAGCGGTGTTCCTGCGCGGTTCAAATCAACTTTTGAGATAGCACCGTCATGTATGTTTTTTCCCGCATCGGCTTCAATATGCGCACGATTTATACGAATAATTTTATGGGTTCCGTTCTCAAAGTCAATTCGCAGTGTTCCATGCTCAACTACAGGAGTATAGAGCTGCGTAATCTGGTAAGCGGATGGGCTATCAGGATAAAAGTAACTTTTTCTATCAAAATATGATGTTTTATTTATAGTTGCATCTATTGCCGTTCCAAGCATTACAGACTTATGAAGCACCTCTTTGTTCAGCACCGGAAGAGCCCCAGGGAGTGCAAGACAGGTCGGGCATGTGTTTGTATTTTGTTTATGGTTAAAGCTCGTAGGACATGAGCAAAAAAGTTTAGTTTTTGTGTTTAGCTGAACGTGGACTTCTAGACCGATAACTATTTCAAACATAGTTTTCCTTGATAAAAAATTATAATATTGTGTTGGATTTTACCCAATTATGCTTTTAACTTTCATAAACACCGCCCGAATCGAGAAAAACTATTTTTTTATTATATAATTTACTCTATGAAAACCAAAAAATTATTGTGTAAAATTATCTTTTTATTATTAGCTTCATCCGCCTATTCAAGCGAATTTGATATAAAAACTTTTGGCACATTTGGCGCTGTGTATAACGACAACAGCAACTACATATACAGAAAAGATATATTTCAAAAAGACGGCTCATCCGGTGATTTAAGCTATAAAACAGATACGTTAATCGGCTTGCAACCTACACTAAAAATCAATGACGACTTCTCAATACTTCTCCAAGGCATAGTCAAAAATGATTATGAAGACAGAGTCAGGGCATCTGTAGACTGGGGATATCTCAAGTACGACTCTGGCGAAAATATTATTATTAAGATAGGAAGAATTAGAACACCATATTTTAGAAATTCCGACAACTTAAATATTGGTTATTCAAATCTTATGATTAGAGAGAGCGTGGAGGTTTACGGTCAAATTCCTTTCTCCTCTTACAACGGCGTAGAAGTGACCTACTCAGGCTTAGTAGATAAATATTTTTACACCATTCAAGCAGGATACGGAGAAGAAGAGCTAACAGTTCCAAACCACACACTTAATCAAGAGGCAAATGTAAAAATCGACAATCTCTATACGTTAAACTTGACATTCGGTACAGCCGCCCTTCAGGCAAGGGCTACATATATGAGTGCCGATATAACTGCATCAAGCCAAGCATTGAATCAGCTCTTTAGCGGCTTAAGGACATTTGGGCTGAATGAGCTGGCTGATCAATATGAGTACAAAGATAAAAAATCAGAATATTTGGGGTTTGGAATATTTTTAGATTATAAAAATATTCTATTTTTAAGTGAATATGGACAAAAAAGAGTTAAGAGCTTTATTAGAGATGTCCATGGATATTACGCTACTCTCGGTTATAGTTTTGAGAAACTTATTCCCTTTGTAACCTATGCCAAGAGCAAGATGGATGAGATTACTTATGAAGCAAACACAGTCTCACCCGTACTAAACAATCTTCTTCGCTCACAAAACACGGCACAATCATCAAAGACGATTGGCATAAAGTACTATATAAACGAAAATATTGACATAAAATTTCAATATGAGCATGTTGTTCCTAAGGGCAGTATGGGAAGTTACCATCTAAACACTCTGCAAGAGCCGCAAGAGTTAAATGTATTCTCTTTTGCTTTGGATTTTATATTTTGAAAGGGCGTTGTTGTATGAAAACTCTTTTTTTGCTTCTGCTTAACATCTACTTTTTAAATGCGCAAATAGTAGTAGTGACAAATAAAAACTCCCAAATAGATGCAATATCAAAAGAGCTGGTTCAATATATTTATCTGGCGAAAATAGATAAAATAGAAGATGTAAAAGTAGTGCCTATTTTATCAGATGATGAAAAACTGCATAACCAATTTTGCAACACCGTTTTAGAAAAAAGTGAGTCTCAATACAATAGCTACTGGGCTAGATTGGTTTTTACCGGAAGAAAATCAATATCAAAAAGATTGGATTGGCAGGAGATGGTAGAAAAACTTAAAGAGGTAAACACAATTGCCTATATAAATAAAGAAAATTTAACTAATGAGTGGAAAATTATCTATGAAGAAAATTAAGAGCTTGCTATTTTATTACAACTCTATTTCAATTCTTAAAAAGTTCCTGCTTGCACCTCTGTTTGGTCTTATTTTAGTTCTGCCGTTCTACTTTTTTATATTTTTGATTATGCTGGATATGAAGCAGTATGTAAATGACGTTAACAGCGAATTGATGCCCTTGCATGAAATCTCAAACGGCAATATTTTATTATTGGAAAAAATACTCAACGAGATGAACAGCGCAGTCATAGCAAAAGAGATTGATTGGGTAGCCTCCTCTGATAAAAATGCCGATAACATAAGAGATAATTTAAACAGATTTGCATACAGCAGCTATAAAGAAGAGATAAAAGAGACTCTGTCCGCCTTTAACAACTACTATGAAACAAGCAGAGATGTTTCTGTAAAAATTATAAATAGCAGTTATCACTATGAAAATATCGAAAACGATACAAAAAATTTAGTTGAAAAATATAATACTATTGATGCTTTATTTAAAAATTTAAAAAACAAAACAAAAACAGATATTGAAAAAAATATCAACTCTCTATACAACAGTACAAGCTTTACTTTACTTAATGGAAATTTCATATTTTTAACATGGCTGCTCATCTCTTCCATAGTTATATTTCTAGTTTATAGAGATTTAAAATATAAGATAAAAAGAATAATAGATGATTCAAATGAGATTGCGATGGGAGATGTTGATTTTGAAAAACGACTCAACATAGTCTCTCATGACGAACTCGGTCAAATTATAAAATCGATAAATATATTTATCGACAAACTTCAAAAAAATCACGAAGAGTTGTCTAACGCGAAAATAGAGTTGGATAATTTATATGTCACTGACAGGCTTACAAATATTTACAATAGAATTAAAATTGATGAGATAATCGATATAGAGCTTAAAAAGAAAAATAGATTTGAGAGTACCTTTTCAATAATTTTACTTGATATAGATAATTTTAAACTTGTGAATGACACATACGGGCACCTTGTTGGCGATTTGATTTTAAAAGAGTTTGCAGATATTCTTAAAAATAATATAAGAGATATAGACTTTTTAGGTAGATGGGGCGGTGAGGAGTTTATGATAGTCTGTTTACAAACAGACGAAAAAGGAGCAGTGGCTCTCTCTGAACACTTAAGAGTAAAGATAGAAGAGTTCAATTTCACCAAAGTAGGCAAAATAACAGCC
>NZ_JAVVFL010000023.1:0-16372 GCF_032250635.1 Sulfurimonas sp. | reverse complement strand
CTGTCTAAATTTTGTTGCAGTAATCGAGTTTACCCTATACCCAACGGAGATAATCATATCAAGATTATAATGCTCTAAATTTCTTTCAACCGTTCTATTTCCTTCTTTTTGAACTGTCAAGAAAAACTTGACAGTTGAATTTTTATTTAGTTCTTCATCTTTAAAAATACGATTGATATGTAAACTAATATTTTGTTTTGTGACTTCAAAAAGCTCAGCTATCTGCTTTTGTGTAAGCCAAAGAGTGTCTTCTGTAACCGAGACATTAAGCTCCAATTCTCCATCGTTATATATAACCATATCTGATTTATTTAACTTGTTCATTGTTTCGGCAATGCACTTTGTTTTATCATCTTTTTTTCATCGGATTTTACTTTTCGCTCTAGCTTTTTCAAATCATCAGCAGGCGGTAACTCTTCGGGCTTGATGCCTCGTTCAGTTAGTAGCCCTCTTACACTTTCATTGTTTTGTATATGTTCGCTGGTTATGGAATTTTCACCATAAAGATTTTTTTGTTTGACATTGTGGTTTGTAATTTCAGTTGCCAGATTTTTGGCAGTAATGGTAATCGTAGGCAAAAAATCTGCCAATGGGCGACCGTTTGGCACAGCTAATTTGTCTTTCATATTTTGTGTCGTGTTACCGCCAAAAAGTGCCGTATCACCTTTGGAACGGATACGACCAAACCCGCTCTCATCCACTCCTCTTTCATAAATATTTTTTGAAAGTTCTGTTTCTGATTCTTTGAGTTTTGCTCTTGCTTGAAGTCTATCTTCCAATTCTAACCTTTGTTCCACCAGTTCTTGTTTGCGTGTTTGTATAGCAAAATAGGTCTGAGCGAAAGCAATCTGCTCTTTTTTACTGTCGCCGTTTTGAGCTATAAGATAACAAGCGTATCGGGTGAGGATAATATCTTCTATTGGTCTTTGTGCGTTCGAACCTATAGAGACCATTTTCGTGACTTCACGAAAATGGTCTGTTATTTCTATACCTGAAGTCGCACAAGCTATTTTTGCTTTTTCTATAATATTGACGAAGTTTTCCCATCGTTCATACCCCAATACTTTTTGCAAATCTCTTGCATACCAGTATTCTATAGTGCTATCTTCAAGTGTATTGGATAGCTGATTAAACTCAGTTTGAAGTGTTGTTATAAGTTGCTTGTTCATTGTCCAGAGTTCCAAGTGTTAATTTTGTACATCATACTAAAATAATTTATTTTCATTGAAAAGTATGTCATTTTGAAATATTTTTATTTTTAACATCACACTATTTGATTATATACCCACAAGCTTTTAATTCTTTTATGAGTTCAATTTTCCATCCACCGCTCAAATCTATTTGAGTATAAACAACACCGCTTATATCGCTTGGAGTTTCAACTTCTCCTTTTACCAATGCACACACATTTCCTCGTCCAATTGTTGCCATCAAATAACCATGTTCAAAGACAACATTTTGTCTAGCTCTATTTTTTGCAGGAATATTTGTTTCTTTTGCTCCACGACCTTTATCGCACGGCGTATATAAAATAACAGCAAAATTAACTTCACTAGAATAGTGTTCTATCTTTTCAATAATAGTCATGCTTCTACTTGCTTGTTCATGCAAAATGATTGTTTCCAATCCAATACTTTCAATAAATCTAGCAACTTCTTGTTTTGTTTCATTATCATGACCATGGACTATAAAGACTTTAGTTTTTTCTTTATTCATGATTGCGCCTTGAATAGTTGATGTTTTAACTTCCGACACTTGATTTATAGTTTCGTCAATCGGAGAGAATGTTTTAAATTCTATTTGATTAAGAATCATAGCAAACTCACTCCAAATAAATTCTCTTCGTTCCTGATAAGAACCAAATTTTCCTTTAATTAAATTCCAAAACTGATTTGTATCTCTACAAGTTTTAATCCAACTTGGAAGCAATTTTTGAAAATCACTATTTTTTAATACTTTTTGTCTTACATAATCATAATATTCAAAATTTCCACCCGTTGCACGACTTATTAAGCCACTTTCCAAATATTTTATTAATTCATAATCACCTAAACTATTGATAGTTTCTATTTCATCATTAAAACTCATACTTTCTTCCCCCTCTTTCCCCCTCATCTCTTCATACATTTTAAAGTAGTAATCTCAATGCAGATGATAAAGTTTTTTTCGTTCGCTTGATCCTGCTATGTTTAACTGTTTTCTGTACTTGGCGATAGTGCGTCTTACCATCTGGACTTTAAATTTCTCTTGGATAAGCTCTAAGAGTTTCATGTCACTTAGAGGTTTTTTTCTATTTTCCTGCTTTACAAGATTTACTACAAACTCTTTTATGGCAGCGTTTGAGACATCTTCGTCTATGGCTGTTGTAAAGAACTCTTTCATGGCAAAAACGCCTCTGTTGCAGGCTATGTACTTGTTTGCTATGGCTCTTGAGATGGTTGAGGGGTTGTGTCCGAACTCATCTGCCAAAGTTTTAAGAGTTAGCGGCATAATCGCTCCGCCTGTAAAGAACTCATACTGATACTCGACTATCATAAGTCCTACTTTGTAGAGTGTCGCTTTTCTCATGTCGAGGGCATCAACCAGACTTTTTGCCTCTTTGATTTTTTGCGAGATAAACTCATGTTCGACCCCGTAGTTTGTGTCTATGTGGATTGTAGGGTAGTAGGCATCGTTGAGTTTTACCTCTATCTGCTCTTCGTCATCAAAATATATCATCAAATCAGGAACTACATGTGCGGACTCCTCCTGATACTCAATGGCGGGGGGATTTTTAAAACTCCCAAGCACTCGCATGACCTCGGCAAAATTTTTCTCATCAGAGTAGGCATATATATTTTGTATATCTTCTATCACTTTTACCGCCAACAGGTATGCCTCATCGCTTACATCGGAGCTATCAAGCTGAAACAAAAATGATTCTGAGAGATTTTTGGCGGCTATGCCCACAGGCTCCACATGTGCAAAACGCAGACGGATTTTTTCAAACTCCGCTATGTCAATGGCACTGTTTTTGCAAAACTCTTCGCTATCGCCTTCATAATATCCGTTTTCATCAAGGTTTGCGACCACAAAAGAGGCTATTTTTTGGGAGAGCGGAGTGGGGAAAAGCGGGGCTTCTAGCTGCTCATCCAATATATCATAGAGAGAACGGCTCTGAATGGTTAAAGCCTCAATCTGTTCAGTTCTTGAGTTGCTTACAGAGCCGCTTATGATTTTTTTTGGGATTTTTTTCTCAAAGCTCTCTTCATATCCGCTTGAGACTTCCACAACAGGGTTTGACTCGACAAATGGCGCCATCGCTTCGCCCAAATCACTGAGACTTGAGTGTAGAATAGGAAGCCAATTGCGTAGCGTATTTGAGAGTTTATGCTTGTTCTCTACACCATGTGTCTGTCTTAGGGCCGCCATATTTTTTAAGCTCTTAAAGCTTAAACTCCTCGCCTAGATAATGCTTGCGTACATCCGCATTTTGTCCTATTTCAGCGCTTGTTCCGCTAGCCAGCAGTGAACCTGATTTTATAACGTAGGCTCTATCGCAAACATCCAAAGTCTCACGCACGTTATGGTCGGTAATAAGCACGCCTATTCCATACGATGCAAGCTGTCTTATAACCGTCTGAATATCCATTACGGCTATGGGGTCAACACCCGCAAAAGGCTCATCAAGAAGCAGAAACTTCGGCGAATTTACCAAAGCTCTTGCAATCTCAACACGGCGTCTCTCCCCGCCGCTAAGGCTTATGCCCTTGCGATAGCGAATCGGCTCAATGTTAAACATGTCCAGAAGCTCCAGTATTCTCTCTTCTTGCGCTTTTTTATCTTTTATCTTTACCTCTGCGGCTATAAGGAGATTGTCTTCCACGCTTAAATCTTTAAATATAGAAGCTTCTTGGGGAAGGTAGCCTATCCCTTTTAAAGCTCTTAGGTGCAGAGGCATGCCCGAGAGGTTTTCCTCATCAAAAAAGACCTCTCCTCCGCTTGATTCAACAAGTCCGCAAATCATGTAAAAGGTTGTCGTTTTTCCTGCTCCGTTTGGTCCCAAAAGTCCTACCACTTCGCCGCTCTTCACCTCAAGGCTCATCCCTTTTACTATCTCTAAATCTTTTATCTTTTTCTTTAACTCTACTGCTTTTAATGTGTGCATATTCTGTACTCTCTTTTATCATCAGAAATTTTTTCTATATCTATCGTCATATTTTTTATCTCAGCCGAATTTAGTATCTCAGCCAACTCATCATCACCCCACTCCACAAAATGAAGCCCATCCTTCTCAAGCTCTTCAAGCATTCCCAAAGAGATAAAGTGACCGAGACCTTTGTTGTACATGTCGTAGTGAAAAATCCTATCTCCGTAGCAGTGCTGAAGAGAAAAGGTAGGCGATGTCACTTCGTCATCTATTCCCAAACACTTCACCGCTCTTTTTACGAAAGTTGTTTTTCCAGCTGCCAAATCTCCGCGCAAAATAACCACGCCGCTACTGAAATTTTTAACAACATCCTCAACTAAAGTGTCAAGCTCTTCTAATGAAAGTAGATATTTTTTCATAGTTTGTTTGATATTTCAATGATTTGTCTGAGTTTTTCTTTGGTTTTTGATGTCTGTATGGCTTCTCGTGCCATCTCCAAACCATCTTGAATATCGCGCGCCAAACCATCAACCATAAGAGCCGAAGCCGCATTTATAAGCACTATATCTCTCTGCGCATCCGTTGCCTTAGAATCAAAAATATTGTACAAAATATGAGCGTTGGCTTTTGCATCTCCGCCGACTATTGCACTAAGTGGAACTCTTTTTATGCCATGCTCTTGCGGGTCGATTATAAACTCGCTAATCTTGCCATCCTTTAGGCGTGACGCGTAAGTTATATCACTAATGCTTATCTCATCCATCCCCTCTTGCGAACTTACCACCAAGGTTGAAGTCGCACCGTTCATCCTCAACGCCTCTGCTATTTTTGGAACAAAAGATTTATGAAACACCCCCAAAAGAGACTTTTTTGTTCCCGCGGGATTGGTAAGCGGACCCAAGATATTGAAAATTGTCTTCTCGGGAATAGTTTTTCTAACAGGCATTATAAACTTCATGGCAGGGTGATGATTTTGCGCAAACATAAATGTAAAACCGCTCTCCTCAAGAAGTCTCGCACTCTGATATATGTCCAAGTCAAGGCGTACTCCAAGCTCTTCAAACATATCCGCACTTCCAGATTTTGAAGTAACCGAACGGCTTCCATGTTTTGCAACCATACTCCCGCATGATGCGCACAAAATCGCTACTGTCGAAGAGATATTGAAACTTCCTATCTTGTCTCCGCCCGTTCCTACTATATCGATAACCTTTGAGCGCAAATCCTCAGATATCGGAAGTTCAACTGCAAAAGAGCGCATTACCTCCGCAGCAGCGGCGATGGTTTGAAACCCAGTGTTTTCATCAAGTTTTACGCCCAAGAGAAGCTCTCTCATCTGCTTATCGCTCATCTCATGTTTAAAGAGTGACGTAAATAGTTTTTTCGCCTCTTCGTAGCTCATAAAATCTCCTCTATATACTCTTCTTGAAGGCTTTTTGGCGTTGATTTTGTCTGTGGAATCTGCAAAATCTTGTACTTTTTCACAGAGTTTAGATAGTTTATGGTTATAACATCTCCAACTGCAATATTTTTGCTTGCCTTTGCCACAACACCGTTTATCAGCACGACTCCGTTTGCTATCATATCTTGAGAAACGGAGCGTCTTTTTGTAATATTTACCGAATTTAAAAATTTATCTATTCTCATAAAAACACCATCTGCATATTTTTTGTATATTGTAGAGAAATAAAACTGAAATAGATGTAAGAGTTGGAACATTTTTTGCATAACACTCATTCAACTTCTATTTATGTTGCAAATCTGCTTTTTTCTTCTGTATAATAACCCCATGCAAATAGATAAAGAAAAAATAATTAAAAACGCTATCATAATCGTATTGTCACTTATTGTTATTTTACTCCTCGTTTTAGGGGTTTTAAACTCGGAGTTTACAAAACTGAAAAAATACGATGTTGATGGCAAATCCCCAAGAGATAGTGCTTACAACCGCACAATACTCTCAAGCCTAAGCAATAGCATGAAGGTCTCAATCAGCAGCGATAATAGAGCAAATCTGGGTGACTTTGTATTTAATATCTCAGGAGATAAAAAACTTATTGCAAATATCTCTATAAAGTATAAACCCATAAAAGATGAGAGTTCATGGTTTAGCAACAATGATGAGATCAAGCAGGAGATTCTCAAAAAAGGGGTGATTTTAAGAGACGCAACAATAGATACAATGCTCGGGTACTCCACCGCCAACGCAAACAACGAGAAGATGAGAGAGAAGTTAAAAGAGACCCTAAATAAAAATCTCTCTTCTTGTGAAGTTGAAGAGGTCTATTTTAATGAGTTTATAATTCAATAATCTTTTAAGGGCACACTAAAAACCCTCATATAAAACAAAAAATATACATAGTATTTAAAATTATGTTATATTAATGTTTATATTTCTAAGGATTTGAATGTGTTTAAAATAGACCTAAATAAGAAACTATTCAAAATAATAGCCATACTTATTATCTTTTCAAATGTTGTGTTAACGCTTTATTTGTACAATAATGTCAAGAGCTTTATTGAGACAAGAGCATACCACAGAGCTGAAACTTTAAACAACTATTTCTCATCTATGAGATATGTATATCATAAACAATTTATCAAGAGTGGTCTTAGCATCGACGACGCTACTCTTGGTCTTTTACCTGCACATGCATCTTCACTTATAAGCGATAGGTTTTCAGAGCTATCAAACAATGATATATCTATTAGGAATGTCACAAACAGACCCAGAAATCCTGCAAACAGAGCCGATACTTTTGAAGAAGAGGCGATAGAGTATTTTAAAGAGAACCCCTCTGCCGATATGCACATGACAAAAATCTCCAAAAATAACAGAACATATTTCAGCTATACCTATCCGCTTAAAATTGAGTCATACTGCTTAAAATGTCACGGTACAAAAAAAGAAGCTATGCCCTCAATTAGAGATAGGTACGATAACGGCTATGATTATAAAGTCGGGGATGTTAGAGGCGTTACAAGCATAAAGATACCTATTGACCTGATCTCAGAACAAACAATGTATATTTTCTATAAAACAATGGCTATGCTTTGGTTTAGCATACTTTTTCTTTTAACTATCATACACTTTGCCATAATAGCACTTACTAAAAAAGATATGCAACAAAAAACTATGCTTAAAAAAGAGGTGCAGACAAAAACATCCTATCTAAAAAAACAGCAAAATGAATTACAGCACCTGTTTGGTGTTTTAAAAACAGTAAAAGATTTTAATCAGATTCTAATAAATGCCAAAAATGTTGATGAACTTATAAAAAACACCACTTTGTCGATGCACTCCAATACCTCCTTTGCAAACGTAAAAATATCACTCTGCGAAGATGGAGAGCTTGTTATGAAAAGCTCTGTAGGCATCATTAAAGAGCTAGAAATCACCCAAGTAGAGAAAGATGTGTTTGAGAACAATCGCTATATTTTTCTAAAAAACTTTGATGATACTCTGCATGAAGAGTGCATCGAGAAGGTAAAAAAATACGGAATTTCTGAGATATACTCGCTTCCTCTTAGAAAAAATCATAATACACAAGAAGCACTTGGAACAATTACTATATACTCCAAAGAGGAGAGAGGTCTCAGCAAACAAGAAAGAGATATGATAGATGAGCTAGCCGGTGATATCGGCTTTGCTATAAACTCTTTTTACCAAAAAGAAGCGATAAATAAACTCTCTTTTTATGACCCGCTAACAAATCTTCCAAATCGGGCTCTTTTTGAAAAGCACATCATGCAGGCTCTTGAAAACAGCTATAAAAATATGAAATACGGCGCACTCATATATATGGACATAGACAACTTTAAAAGCGTAAACGACCTGATGGGTCAAGATGAAGGCAATACCGTCCTAAAAGAGACTGCCAACAGATTTGCTATGAAGCTTAAAGATGTCTCTATGCTCTCAAGGTTCGGAAGCGACAAATTTTTAATTTTGGTTGAGAATCTCTCAAGCAAACAAGAGAGTGCAGCCGTTGCTGCAGAAGAGCTTGCAAAAGAGATTTTAGAGATTACAAAAGAGCCGTTTGTTCTTAAGGATAAAACTTTTTATCTCACTTGCAGTATTGGCATAGCACTCTTCTTTGATGACGTTGAAACTGCCGATTTGCTTTTAAACCAATCAGAATATGCTATGCGTACGGCAAAAAAAGATGGAAAAAACATTATAAGATTTTATGACAGCTCCCTTCAGGAGATAACAAAATCCAGGTCCTTGCTAATCCAAAATATTAAAGAAGCGCTAAAGAAAAATCAGTTCTTTGTTCTTTATCAAAAACAGTTTGACAAAGATGCAAAGCCAGTCGGTGTTGAAGCGCTTATTAGATGGCAGCATCCAACCATCGGTGTAGTGTCTCCCATAGAGTTTATTCCGCTTGCAGAAGAGTCCGGAGTCATTAAGGAGATAGGACGTTTTGTTCTTGAGAATGCTACAGATGAGCTTATCTCTTGGGCTAAGGATGAGAGAAAAAAAGAGTGGAGAGTATCCGTAAACGTCAGTCCGATTCAATTTAAGGATGCAGGCTTTGTAGATGAGATAAAAGAGTTGATAAACACAAAGATGATAGATCCAAATAAACTAAGACTTGAACTAACCGAAGGCGTACTTATAAACGACCAAAATAGCGCAATGAAAAAAATCGAAGAGTTAAACGCTTTTGGCATATCGTTGTCTATTGATGATTTTGGAACGGGATACTCTAGTTTGGGTTATCTTAAACATCTAAAAATTGATGAGCTAAAAATAGATCAATCATTTGTTTTGGGTCTTTTTAACAACAACTCTGACAAAACAATAGTCAAAACGATAATTTTAATGGGCAAAGAGTTTAACTTTGAAGTAATAGCCGAAGGGGTAGAGACTAAAGAGCAGTTTGAACTTTTAAAAGAGATGGGATGCGATTTTTTCCAAGGCTACTATCTTGCAAAGCCTTCTAAAGCAGAAGAACTTTAACTTAAAAAGAGTGCCGACTAAGCTGAGCTTATTTGGCACTCAAGCAGTTAAAATTGCGGCTGAAGAAACGGGATAATCTGCTTTTTACGGCTTAAAACGCCGTCTAACCATACTTGGTTATTTTGAAGTTTTATACCGAATGCCTTTTCAACTTTGCTTGCATCATCGCTGAGAACAAGAAGCTGTGAGCCCTCTTTCATAATGTCGGTTAAAAGAATCATGATTGTATGCAACCCATCCTCTTGCTTCATAAGTTTCATATCTGTAAACAGCTCATCGATTCTACTCTCAAGAACGGAGATATCAACCATTTCTAGCTGCCCTATTCCTACTTTGGTACCGTTCATATCAAAAGCTTTGTAGTCTCTTGTATTTAAATTTCTGGCACTCGCACCTTCAACTGCGGATTTTGCTATAAACATCTCCATGGCAAGAGCTTTATAATCCTCTATGTGACAAATCTCCGCCAACTCTTTTACCGCTTTTGTGTCGACTTTTGTACATGTAGGGGATTTAAAGATTACCGTATCGCTCAAAATTGCGCACATCATCATCCCTGCTATATCTTTTGGAATCTCAACTCCGTGATAGTCATACATCTCTTTTATGACCGTGTTTGAGCATCCAATAGGGCGAATCCAGCACTCAAGAGGAGTATCTGTTGTAATATCGCCAAGTTTATGATGATCGACTATGCCCAGTATAGTTGCCTCTTTTATATCGTGTGGAGCCTGTGCTAGGTCTGAAAAATCTACAAGATAGACCTTCTCACCCGCATAAGAGGTTTTAAGTTCAGGCGCTTGTGCTCCAAATTTATTAAGTATAAACTCTGTCTCAGGAGATATCTCGCCTTGACGCGTAGCAATACAATCCTCTCCGAGCTTATTTTTTAAATAGGCAAGAGATATTGCCCCTACTATTGAGTCTGAATCTGGATTAGTATGACCAAAAATATATGTTGACATCTATGCAACCTTTAAAATTTTTTATAATTATACTAAATTTTTGTGTTATAAAATTTACAGAGCTGCTTTATTGCAATAATGATATAATTTTGGGATGAATGAAGTTATAAATAGCGTAAATGCCGACATATTTTTTTACCACACTTTAGTAGCCTCCGGAGCTCTTTTAATCATTGTAGTTCTTATCCATATGCTCTACAACAGACGTACGCCAAACAGCATAACCGCTTGGATTCTCTCCATCATTCTCATCCCATACATATCAATACTTTTATACTTTATCATCGGTTCAAGAAAGAGAGAACAGCGATATAAAAAAGATACTCTTCCTCTTAAAAATAGAACTACAGACGATAATATACAAAACAGTATCGACAAAATGTTGAGAAATTACGGTATTGCTGACGCTGCTAAAAACAGCGAACTAAAGCTCTTTTTTGATGCAACCCAAACCTACAACGAACTTCTATCATATATAAAGAGTGCAAAAAAATCAATCTTCATAAGCGCATATATTTTTAAGTATGACAAGGTTACTAAAGAGATTTTAAACGCTCTTGTTAAAAAAGCAAAAGAGGGGTTGGAGGTAAAAATCCTTATAGACTCTTTGGGCTCACTTCCCCTTTACCTCTTTCGTTACAGACTAAAAAAACTTATACAAAGCGGCGCAAAAGTGGAGTTTTTTATGCCTGTTTTTGAGATGCCATTTAGAAACTACATAAACCTCAGAAACCATAGAAAAATCTACATTTTTGATAATGAGAGAGTTTTAAGCGGAGGAGCAAATCTCTCAAAAGAGTATCTTGGTGCAAAAAACGACAAAAGCAGATGGCAAGATATCATGTTTCTAATCCGTGGTCAATCCGTAGAGCACTATTTTGAGGTATTTGCCTCAGACTGGCTATATGCTTCGGGAGAAGAGCTAGAGTATCCGCAAGAAGGTATAAAAAGTGAGGGCGAAATATATCTGCAAGTTGTTCCATCGGGTCCCGACATGGACAAAGATGTTCTTTATGAAGTTCTCTTATCTGCGATATATAGCGCAAAAGAGAAAATCTACATCATCACCCCTTACTTTATCCCAAACGATGCACTTATTCAAGCGCTTATAATTGCTCACCACAAAGGGATAAACATCAAGCTCATCACCCCAAGAGAAGCAAATCACACTATTGTAAACCTTGTTAGAAGCTCTTACATGAGAGAGCTTGAAGAGGCGGGGATAAAAATATATCTTTATGATGGCGCGATGCTTCACGCAAAAGCTATAATCTTTGATGATGAGAGCCTTGTTTTAGGAAGCGTAAACTTTGACAACAGAAGCCTCTTTTTAAACTATGAAGTCGCTACGTTTGTCTACTCTAAAAAGGTTATCAATGAGGTAGAACTTTGGGCGCAAAAGCTTATTGAAAACTCTTCGTTTGGAACAAAAAATGTCTCTGCGCCAAAGAGAGTTTTTGAGAATCTTATGCGAATACTCGCACCGCAGCTCTAGGATTTAACCATGTTTATACCCAAGAGTTTTGTAAAATCGTTAAAACATCAAGAGGAGAGCCTAGGAGGAGAGTTCAGTCTTCTTTGCTGGAATGTGGCAAAACTGACACTTGAGCGCTCCTACAAAGAGTTTATAGAGTCGCTTATACAAAGCCATAATTTTGACCTGCTTCTGCTTCAAGAGGTTAAAAAAAGCCTCTCTCTTGAGCTGGATATTTACGACTACTCATATATATTGTCTCCAAATATAGAGACTAAAAAGCATGTTTTTGGGGTTATGAGCGCCTTTAAATCATCCTGTGAAGATGAGTTTACTCTCCTTAGCAAAAAGCGCGAACTGAGATATGCTACACATAAGGTTTCGCTTATTACGCATCATAAGATCACAGATGATGAAGTGCTTCTTGTAGTCAACCTGCATGCTATAAACTTTGTGCATAACAGCCACTTTAAAAATGAGCTCGACTACCTCTATGACTCCATCAGCCACCATAAAGGAGCGATGATAGTAGCGGGTGACTTCAATACATGGAATATAAAAAGAGTGAGATTTATGGAAGAGTTTACACAAAATCTCTCTCTCAAAAAAGTTGAGTTTAGCGATGAAAAACATCTCAAAAAAATTTTTACAAACTCAATAGACTATATCTTTTACAGAGACTTAAATGTTACCTACTCTGAAGTGATTAATAGCAAAAAAATCTCCGACCACAACCCTATAATCGCAAAATTCTCTACTCTATAAACTCCACAACCTCTCCAAAGGGCAGTCTTAACTGCGAAGACTGCTCTTCTGCTCTGTATCCAAAAGGAAGTATCAAAGAGAGTTGATATTTATTAGTATCAAGTTCTAAAACCCTCTCTACATCCTCTTTATCAAACCCCTCAATCGGGCAGCTATCAATTCCAAGTGTTGCCGCACACGTCATCATATTTGCCGCGGCAATATATGTCTGTCTAGCAGTCCAGCAAAGTATATTTTCATCGTTGCTTAGAGTTTTGCTTAAATGCGCTGCGTATTTATCCATATAAAAATCAAGCATCTCCTGCGGCATCTCTCTTCTTGAGAATCTCTTCTTAACGACTCCATTCTCTGGCTTTACACTATCTATAGCGGCAAGTATCACAACCAGATGTGAGCAGGTTGTGATTTGAGGCTGATTCCAGCAGTGAGGTCTAATACTAGCTTTTAGCTCCTCGTTTGTAATGACCAGAAACTTCCACGGTTCCATGCCAAAAGACGAGGGGGATTTACGCCCCGCTTCTAGTATCTCTCTTATCTCTTTGTCGGAAATTTTTTCATTTTCGTCAAAAAGTTTGCACGCATGTCTAAAATCCATCGCCTCTTTAAATGTTTTACTCATAACGTCTCCTCATAATTTTGTCTTGAAATCTCTATTTAAACAAAAGATTATATACTTCCAAAATTAACAACTACAATCAAAAGAAACAATTTTATGGAAAACTTTGCACTTATTTTTAGCGCTATTTTTATTGGGTACATTTTAAGCAAATCAGACTCTTTTTCAAAAGAAACGCCGCTTATTTTAAATCAATTTATTCTCTATATCTCAGCCCCCGCACTTATTCTGCTTAAAATTCCACAACTCAGTTTTTCCATTGATACACTCATCCCTGTTTTCATTGCATGGAGTGTCATGAGTATCAGCGCTATAGCTATTTTTTACCTATCAAAACTCTTTTCATTCACAAAAGAGGTAACAGGCTCTTTGATGCTTGTGGCAGTTTTAGGCAACACCTCTTACCTTGGTATTCCTATGGTAAGTGCCTATTTCGGGGAAGATGCACTCGGATATGTCGTAATGTACGACCAGCTTGGTTCTTTTATAGCGCTCTCTACCTATGGAACTTTTATCTCTGTTTATTATTCAAGCACAAAAGATGTAGATATACGCGCACTTTTTTTAAAGATACTCTCTTTCCCGCCATTCATAGCTCTTGTTGTTGCACTTTTTTTTATGGGAACATCTTTTCATCCAGTTATACAAAGCGTACTTTCCTCGCTCGCCAGCACGATTGTCCCTTTGGCACTCGTAGCTGTGGGTCTTCAACTTCGTTTTAGGCTACCAAAAGAGGATATGAAACCATTTAGTATTGCCCTTGGAGTAAAGCTTATTTTTGCTCCGCTTGTTGCTATTTTCATCTGCGCTCTTTTTGGATGGGAATCAGAGGCGGCTCTTGTATCCATAATGGAGTCATCCATGGCACCTATGATAACAGCAGCAGCCGTCGCCTCTATGGCGGGTCTTGCTCCGCGCCTTAGCTCTGCCATCGTCGGATACGGAATCCTCTTATCGTTTGCAACAACGTGGATTTTCTATCATCTAATTACATAAAGGAAGAAAAATGGAGTGTTATTGCGGCAGCAAAAAAGAGTTTAACGGGTGTTGCGAGCCATTTTTAAAGGGCAACTCAAAACCGCTCACGCCCGAAGAGCTTATGCGAAGCAGATATAGCGCTTATGTTCTTGGCAATGTTGAATACATCATAAATACGACCGCTAAAGAGAACAGGCACTCAGAGGACGCAGCGCTGATAGAGGAGTTTTCAAAAGCTGTTTCGTGGCTGAAGCTTGATGTGTTGCAAGCAAAAGAGAGTGTGGTTGAGTTTAAAGCCTACTATAGAGATAGCGAAGGAATAAAAGTGCAGCATGAGAAGAGCAACTTTGTTTATGAAGATGACATGTGGCTCTACAAGGACGGAAAACACTTTAACTCCAAGATAGAGCGCAATGAACCATGCCCATGCGGGAGCGGTAAAAAATATAAAAAATGCTGTGAAAAACAGACTACTCTTTAAGACTGTTTTTTAAAATGCTCTTTATCATATTTTTAAAAATAAAGTAGTGCATAGGTATGAGCGCATACCAATAGATTCTGCCCCATATCCCTTTTGGGTAGAAGTACGCCGACTGAATAAGTTTGTCCCCGTCTAGTTTAAACTCCAGCCATGCATGACCGGGAATTTTCATCTGTGCGTAGAGAAGAAGTCTCTCATTCTCCTCTATATCCTCGACTCTCCAAAAATCAAGACACTCGCCAAGTCTCAAATCGCAGCTGTCGCGCCTGCCGCGGTTTAACCCTACTCCGCCTAATGCTTTGTCGACAATACCTCGAATCTCCCAAAGAAAATCATAATCAAACCAGCCGTTTTCTCCTCCGATTGACTTAATGGCTTTAAAAACCTTCTCTTTGTCGTAAGCAGTGATATCCGCCTCTTTTCTATCGACAAAAATAGCGTCATTTATCTCTTTGAAACGCTTTTGATCCCAAGATGAGCCGTCTGCATCGCTCCATCTGCTTATTACCTGATTTTGCTCTATCTCTAAGACCGCTTTTTTTACGGCATCGATATAACTCATGGGAGTAATGTTGGCAAAATATTTTTCTGCATTCTCATTTTGAATGGTTACTTCAGATTTAAGTCCTTCTATAAGCGCTTTTGCTACGCTAAAGGGAACCGGTGTAAAAAGATTTAACCAGTAAGAGGAGAGAGTGATGCTCATAAAAGGAACGGCAAAAAGGTATCTTTTTAGTCCAAGTGCCTCTGCGGTTTCAAGCATCATCTCTTTATACATCATCTTTTTCGCGCCTATATCTACCACTAAATTTTTATCATACTCAAGATACAAAGATGAGAGAAGGTAGCTAACAACATCGTCCACAGCGATTGGCTGCGCATAGGTATCTACCCATTTAGGGGTAATCATAACGGGCAATTTCTCAACAAGATTTCTTATGATTTCAAAACTGGCACTTCCTGAACCTATTATGACTCCCGCACGCACCCAAATAGTCTGGACACTATTTGAGGAACTGAGTATCTCTCCTGTCTCTATTCTGCTTAGTAGGTGTTTGCTTGTATCGCTGTTCTTTACTCCAAGACCGCCGAGATAGATGACTCTTTTGACGCCACACTCCTCTGCCGCATCTATAAAATTTTGAGCCGAGAGTTTGTCTAAATCTTTATAGTTCTCTTTGCTTAGCGAATGGATAAGGTAGTAAGCGGTATCTACCCCTTGCAACGCTCTTTTGAGAGACTCTTTGTCAAATGTATCACCCTCTACAATCTCTATATTTTTATTCTTATCTTCTGAAAAACTATTTTTATTTCTAACAAAAACTCTAAGTTCTACATTTTTTTGATTTTTAAGAATATTTTTCAACCGTCTGCCAATATAACCGTTCGCACCTGTGAGTAAAACTTTCATGATCATCTCCGCTATTTACCTGTAAAGAGTATTTTCAAGCCCATTGACAATATTAATCAATCTCTTAAATAAAACTTGCTACCATCCTATTATACATAAAATAGAGGACAACTCTTGACGCAGCAAAATTTTAAAAAATATTTTATTATCTATTTTATAATTTTTGGGATTTTGATCTCCCTGTTTGGGGCTCTTAGCAACTATATAATCCGTATGAATGATATAGAAAAAACTATAGATACTAAAGCGCAAGATACATTTGAGATAAAAACTCAAACCGTACTAAAACCTACGATTGAAAATATGGATGACATTGTAAGATCTTTAAGAGAAAATGAGCTTGTAAAAGATTTTATTCTCACAAAGAGTGTAGATAAGCAAAAAAGACTTGAGGAACTCTTTGCTGCCTTGATGGGCATTGAAAACAGAATAATGCAGACGAGGATTATCGATAAAGACGGCAAAGAGCTTCTCAGGGTCGATAGAAAAAATAAAAAGAGCAAACCATTTGTCGTAGAGAGCTCAAAGCTTCAGGACAAAAGCAATAGAGACTACTTTCAAACACTCTCTAAACTACGCCAAGATAG
>NZ_JAVVFL010000239.1:0-2773 GCF_032250635.1 Sulfurimonas sp. | reverse complement strand
CTACCGCGAATGGCTAACAAACCTAAAGATACTAGACCCCGCATGCGGAAGCGGAGCATTTCTAAACCAAGCCTTAGAGTTTCTCATAAACGAACACACCCTCGTGAGAGATATGCTTCTGCCATTTGAGGACTTAACACTCGGCTACGAGATAGAAAAAGAGATACTAGAACACAACCTCTACGGCGTGGACATCAACGAAGACGCAGTTGAGATAGCAAAACTCTCTTTGTGGCTTAGAACTGCTCACAAAGGCAGAGAGCTTACAAAACTGGCGGATAAGATAAAATGCGGCAACTCTCTTATAGATGATAAAACAGTAGCAGAGAACGCTTTTGTATGGGAAGAAGAATTTGCGGAAGTTTTTGTACAAGGCGGTTTTGATGTTGTGATTGGAAATCCGCCGTATGTGGACTCTGAAAGTATGACTAAGTTCTATAAAGATGAAAGAAAATGGATAGCAAAAAAATATAAAACAGCCGTAGGAAATTGGGATATATTTATACCATTTGTAGAATTGGGGTTGAGTTTGTTAAAAAATAGTAGATATTTATCTTTTATTATTCCAAATAAAATTTTATCTGCGAACTATGGTACTACATTGAGGGAGTATATTAATGAGAACTATTCTTTAAATGAAATTTTTGATTTATCTGTAAACAATGTTTTTGAAATAGATGTTTATCCTGTTATAGTATCTTTAAATAAAGAAACTCAGGTATCCAATATAAAAATATCATATCAAAAAGATGAAGAAGTATTCTCTAGAAATGTGAATTATAGATATGAAAACAATTGGGCACTGTATCTTGATAGAAACTATGATTTGTATTCAAAAGTTTTTACTAAATACAAACTTTTAAATCTTCAAAAAGAGTTTAGTTTATATTCTTCTGCATCAGTCTCTGAAGCATATGAGATAAAAGAATTTATAGAGAATAGTAAAATTATTGATACAGACTATTTAAAGTTAATCAATACTGGAACGATAGACCCTTATAGTTGTTCATGGGGAATTTCCTCTATGACATATATAAAAGATACATATATGCATCCAATTATAAATTTAAAAAATATTAAAAAGAAAATGTGGACGCAAAAACCAAAAATTGCTTTTGCAGGTATGGCAACAAGAATTGAAGCATTTATTGACACAGAAGGTGTCTTTTTACCTTTAAAATCAACAACTGTTCTGACAGCTGAAAGTGAAAGTAGTTTGAAGTTTATAGGGTGTATTCTAAATTCTAGACTCATAACATTTATATTTAAAATTGCTAATTCAGCAAATACAATGGCAGGTGGTTACTTGAATATAAATCAAGATAATTTAGGAATGTTACCTATCCCAAATATATTACTTGAAAATCAACAACCATTTATCCAAAAAGCCAACAAAATGCTCGCACTCTACAAACAACTCCAAGAGACAAAACAAAACTTTACGAATGAGTTGGGCTTGGAAAAACTGACAAAGAAACTGCAAAATTTTGAGGAGCTGGAGTTTGATGAGTTTATAAAAGAGTACGCAAAAGCAAAGAAACTAAAATTTGCCGATAAACTCGCAGAACGCAACTTCAAACAAGAGTGGCAAGCCATTTTTGAGAACGACAAAGCCATTACATGCAAGCTAAAAGACGAGATAGCCAAAACCGACAAAGAGATTGATGAGATGGTCTATAAACTCTACGACTTAACGGATGATGAGATTAAGATTGTGGAGGGTGTTTGATGAGTGAATTAATAATGAATTACATTGAACAAAATAAAGACATTATAAACATAATAAGTTTACCACTTAGTTTGCTTGCATTTATTGTTGGATTTGCAACTCTTATATACACCATTAAGATGGTTTCTATGAAAAAAGGAATTGATGTAAGATGCTCCTATAGTCTTTGTAGCTCAATAGAATGTGAAGATAAATATATTAGCGATTTTATTCTAGAAAATAGAAAAGATAAATCAATTGTACTTTTTCAAATATATCTAAAGTTAGGACATAACTATTACCTAGAATTAGAAGATTTTGAACATGCTCCTTTAATAATAAAACCATTTGAAGTCTATAGCCAAAGTTTTGATCCATTACTTTCATATTCAGTTTCAATGAAGAGAATTAAGTTAGATAAATTATTTGATAATCCAAAAGTGAAAAAGAAAATTTTACTTTATACAACGGAAGGAGTTTATGAAGTAAAAGCACATATAAATATGTCTCATCCTATAAGTTTATTTTTCAAAAACTACGCTACTGCTGTAATTAAAACCAATAGACTAAAGTATGATGATAAAGCATATGGAATGAATATTAAATATTTGGTTGAATTTACTCATAATGATGGCAAAAAAAATGTACTTGCCTTAAGAGAAGATTCATATAGAACAAAGTTTAAAAACCTTACTTTAAACAAGGAATCATTGAGGAATAAAGAAAATTTAGAAATCTTTTTTCAAGAAAAACTTGATGATAATATATTGAAAAATATAACAAAAATAAATGTTATTGATTTTAAAAAGGAAATTCAAGATTATTTTGAGAATACAAATACAGATAAAATTATAGAAGCAGAATATTACGGATTTTTTAAATACTATGTTGTAGGCAAAATTGTAACTATTATTAAAAATATAGATGTAGGTTTAAAAAACTATTTTAGAAACAATCCTAGAGGAAAAAAATTAAGAAGTTTATTTCATGTAAACTAAAAACATAGGTAGCCAAAAACAACGCCCCTAAGAATGAACCTCCACTTTTCTCGTTCCCATCGTCCTC
>NZ_JAVVFL010000022.1:0-16582 GCF_032250635.1 Sulfurimonas sp. | reverse complement strand
AATGGACTGCCGCTCTCAAAATATGATGTGAGAATTTTTTTCCAGAGATTTTTTGCTTTCACCTTCTCTTTTACAAGAGTATCATCTTTTTCAAACTCTTCATACTTTTTGTTAAACTCTTTGCCGTGAAGCATGGTGAGCTCTTTGCAGTCATAAGGATCAAAAAGTGTCCAGATGCCGTCCTCCTGAACTCTTTGCATAAAGAGATCGTTTATCCAGAGTGCGGGGAAAAGATCATGCGCACGACGACGCTCTTCGCCTGAGTTTTTCTTCAAATCCAAAAAGTCGTTTATATCTATATGCCAAGGCTCCATATAAACCGCAATAGCACCTTTTCTGGTTCCCAGCTGATCAACGGCAACAGCTATGTCGTTTGTGATTTTTAGAAACGGTATAGTTCCGCCGGCCGCATTTTTATGTCCGTCTATATAAGAGCCCATTGAGCGGACATTTGTCCAATCCCAGCCGATTCCTCCGCCAAATTTTGAAAGAAGCGCCATCTCTTTGTACGAGTCAAAGATTCCCTCTATGTTGTCTGGAGTTGAACCGATGTAGCATGAGCTAAGCTGATGTCTAGGTGTTCTCGCATTGCTCAGTGTCGGCGTTGCAAGCATGACTTCAAACTTAGAAACCATGTTGTAAAATTTTATAGCCCACTCCTCTTTTTTCTCTTCTCTTTGCGCCAAGAACATAGCAATAGCCATAAACATATGCTGCGGCAACTCTATAGGGTCTGAGTTTCTGTCTTTTATGAGATATCTGTCATAGAGCGTTTTAACGCCAAGATAGTTAAACTGCATATCTCGTTCTGGTTTTATATGCTTTTCAAGCTCGTCAAGGTTGTACATCTCTTTTAGGCCAAGAAGAATTTTCCCCTCTTTTTCCCCTCTTTGGAAATACTCTTTTAGTGATGAGTAGCCCGTAAATCCGTTTACTTGATGGTAGAGGTTAAACAAGAAAAGTCTTGAAGCAACAAAGGTCCAGTTAGGAGCATCTATGTCTATCTTGTCAACTGCTGTTTTAATAAGTGTCTGCTGTATCTCTTTTGATGTTATGCCGTCGCGGAACTGTATCTGCGCATCGACTTCAAGTTCGCTTTGAGAGACGTTATCTAAGTCTTTTACGGCAGCGGATGTATACTTCTGTATTTTTGTAATATCCAGCGGTTCTGTTCTGCCGTTTCTTTTTATAATTGTTATCATATGATTTCCTGCTATGTTGCATTAAGCACAAATAAGTGCTTAACGACTTTTGATTTTGCTAATGAATATTAGCACAATTATGTCATTTATTGGTTGAAAACTCTCTTGAAAATTTTATCTACATTTTTTGTATAGTAGTCAAAATTGAAGCATTCGCGAATTGCCTCTTCGCTCAAACTTGCTCTTAGCTCTTCGTCCGCCAAGAGATGGTTTAGGTAGAGAGATTCACCCTTCTCATTTGTGGTAGGTTTGCCCTGCTGTATCTCTTCCCAGACCATCATTGCATTTCTTTGAACTATGCGATAAGCATCCTCGCGGCTGACACCTTTTAGCGGAAGTTCCAAAAGAACTCTTTGAGAAAAGACAAGTCCGCCGGTAAGATTGAGATTTCTCATCATGTTCTCAGGATATACCGTTAGGTTAGCGATTACATTGTTCATGCGGTGAAGCATAAAGTCACTTGTTATAAATGAGTCTGGAAGCCAGAACCTCTCAGTTGAAGAGTGGCTGATATCTCTCTCGTGCCAAAGCGCTACGTTTTCCATGGCAGGTATCGCGTAAGCTCTTATCATTCTTGCCAAACCTGTTATGTTCTCTGTTAGTATAGGATTGCGTTTATGCGGCATTGCAGATGAGCCTTTTTGACCCTTTGCAAAATACTCTTCACACTCATATACCTCAGTTCTCTGCCAGTGGCGAACTTGAACTGCAAACTTCTCTATACTGCTTGCCATAAGAGCCAACGAAGTAGCAAGTCTTGCATAACGGTCGCGCTGAATAACTTGGTTAGATGCAGGTGCGGGTTTTAATCCCAGCTCTTCGCATGTATACTCCTCAAGCTCTAGCGGAGCGTGAGCAAAGTTGCCCATTGCTCCGCTAACCTGTCCTACACTTATAACATCAAGTGTTTGTTCCAAATTCTCTAAATGCCTTGCCATTTCATCATACCAAACAGCTAACACAAGTCCGAATGTTATAGGTTCTCCATGTATGCCGTGGCTGCGTCCAACCATAAGAGTCATCTTATGTTCCATCGCTCTTTTTTTGATGGACTCCATGAGCATCTTTACATCTTCTATGATTAACTCCAGAGAGCTTTTCATCTGTAGTGCTACAGCAGTGTCAACCGTATCTGAACTTGTCATGCCGTAGTGAAACCATCTGCTCTCTTCGCCTAGAGTTTCAGAGACGCTTGTTGTAAATGCTATAAGATCATGGCGAGTGATAGCCTCTATCTCATCGATTCTTTTTATGTCAAATGCTGCATTCTCAACAATCTTTTTGGCATCTTCATCAGGAATAAGTCCCAGTTTGTTCCAAGCTTTTACAACCGCTTTTTCTACATCTAGCCAAGCTTGATATTTTGCCTGCATCGTCCATTTAGAGCTCATCTCTTCTCTTGAGTATCTTTCGATCATTTATTCAACCTGATTATTGTAAAATTTCTTTTTGGTAAGTAATGATTTTACAAAAAATACTCTAACAGAAGGATTAAATATTGCCATTTATAATTAAAAAAATGTTTGCACAGGAAAGAGAGAGCGCTTTTCTTTTCTTCAAGCGAGAATTGGGATACTCTCAAAGAGATATTCAAAGATATATAGCAGTAGGAAGAGTTCTTATAAATGGTGTTCCGATTACGAAGCCATCTGACTTTTTAGAGGGCGAATTTGAGTTTATCTATTTTGAACCTATTTCAAAAGGTTTGGCGTCGCATATAGTAGATGAGAGGTTTGTGGTTTTCGACAAGCCAAGCGGAATGCTTATTCATCCTCAAAACAGGCACACTCCCTACTCTCTTATAGACGAGCTAAAGTTTCAGTTTGGAATGGATGCAAACATTGCTCATAGAATAGATCAGGAGACAAGCGGACTGGTTTTGTGTGCAAAAGATAAAAAGAGCGAAGTTGATATAAAGATGATGTTCCAAGAGCGGGAGATGAAAAAGAAGTATTTGGCAATGGTTCATGGAGAGTTAAAAGATGAGCTTCGCATTGATGCTCCTCTGCTTAGATACGATGATGAAAAAAGCGCACTTATAAGAATGGTTGTTAAAGTTGACGAGAGCGGAAAGAAATCATTGACATATGTGAAACCGATTAAATATTATCCGGAGTTAGATATGACTATGATTGAGTGTTCTCCGCACACAGGAAGACAACATCAGATAAGAGTTCATATGTTCCATGTGAAACATCCTATAGTCGGTGATCCGGTTTATGGGCAAGACGAAGAGAATATTGTAAAGTATCTCGACAGAGAACTCGATAGAGAGACAAGAGTAAAAATTAGTGGTGCCAGAAGATTGCTTCTACATGCAAATGAGTTAGAGTTTGAACTGTACGGAAAAAATTATCAGATAAAAAGCAGTGTAGATTTTGAAAAAGTTTGCCTGGAGAATATGAAAACCATATATAGAGTATTGTAAGAAATATAACAATAAGTTTGAGTATGTGAATAACTATTTGCATCTTTCAAAGACATTTTAAAAAATTATATTATAATCTCTGCTAAAATTATTACAATGCCCTAAAATAGGGAGTTTAAGCAATATATGAAAATTTAGAATTCAGCAAGTATTTATATAAATTAATTCTTAAAAAAGAAGAAAATTTTCAAATTTACTTCAAACTATTCTCTGGCCTATTCACACATTAGAACAATGTGTGAATAGTGCACAAGCAGAAAAAATTCAGTACATTTTTTTATAATAAATTTTTTTTTAAGAGTGAAATAAATTTTTATGTATTATTTATATATGTAGGGTATCATTATGCTTATAAACGACCTCCCTGGTGTGTTGGTCGTTTTGTTATAAGTTAATGAGGGCAGTTTATATTAAACTGCGTTGTATCTTTTGATGATCTTTTTAACACGATTTTTTAGATTGCGCAGCGCTTCACTGCCTGACTCTCCATCAGCAGTAAGACTTTCAAAACCATCATCAAATTGTACCTTTGCAATCCATCCCATTTTTCTATGGTATTTAACCCCCACAAAACGAACACCTCCAAAGTGATCCTCGCAAAGTTGATAGATTCTTTTTATTCTGTCTGAGTTTGTTTTTTTGTAAGCCATATTAATCTCCTTTTTTAAATTTTATACACAATGATAACATTTTTTATTTATCCTTTGTTGCAGCTTTCATAAAGCCAATTATGCCAACGACAAAAACAATAACTAAAAATATTATCTGAAATATCTCTACGTAGCCCACTATAGTTCACTCTCTGTTTTTTTATCTAGGTTGTCTCTCTCTTTAGCCTTGCCAAACTCATCCTGTTCTTTTAATTGTCCGCATGCAGCACTTATATCGATTCCCTTAGAGTCGCGTATGGTACATAAAAGCCCATGATTTAGTAGATACTCCTGAAAAGCTATCATATCGCTCTTTGAAGGTCGCTCATACTCTGTCCCCGGATAAGGATTGAAGTAGATAAGGTTTACCTTAGCTTTTATGTCTGAGAGTAGCTTTACAAGTTTTTTAGCAGAAGCTATGTCATCGTTTTTATTTTTAATAACCAAATACTCAAACATAACTCTTTTTCTGGTGTCAATTGGAAAGCGTTTAACTGCCTCTATAATAGAGGAGATATTGTAGGCTTTGTTCATAGGGATAAGCTCAGTTCTAAGCTCATCATCGACCGCATGAAGTGAAATAGCTATATGAACGCCCAAATCCATCTCTCCGAGCTTATCTATCTTGCTGCTAAGCCCGCTTGTAGATACGGTCTGTCTTTTGCCCGATATGCATAATCCCTCTTCCTCTTTGAAAATCTCTATAGCACGTGCGAGATTATCAAGATTATCGAGAGGTTCTCCCATTCCCATGTAGACTATATTTATCATTCTATTGTGTTTATGCTCATTGTCCCGCTTTAAAGCCACGACCTGCCCTACAATCTCTCCTGCAGTGAGATCTCTTGTAAAACCGCCTTTTGCAGTTAAACAGAACGCACAACCGACTTTACAGCCGACTTGAGTGGATACGCAGATTGTATATTTCGCCTCCTGTGTAACTTCGCCGGCTTCATCTGTAAGCGTCTCTTTCATCTTCAGCCATACAGCCTCTATGGTTTTGCCGTCTTGGAGTTCAAAAAGGTACTTGATTGTGCCATCGCTTGATATCTCTTTTTTTACTATCTTTAGAGGATTTACGACAAATTTTTCAGAGAGCTCATCTTTAAGTGCCTTTGGTATGTTTTTCATCTCATCAAAGTTTTGCGCGTAGTTATGATAGAGCCAGCCGTAAATCTGTTTTGCTCTAAATGATGGTTTTACAATCTCTTGTAACTCTTTGAGTTTAAAATCAAGAAGTGAGGGTTTCATTTTTTAGTAAGCTCCGTGACTCTTTTTTTTATATGCTGTTCTAGAATTTTTTTTGCCTCTTCGTGATTTTTTAAAAAATCCTCATGCGCATTTTTGTTAGTGTAGTTAGTTATGCAGAAGACTCCGCCGGCAGGAATATCAAACTCCTGCGCCACTTTTAAAACAGCAAAAAACTCCATGTTTTCTATGCCTATGCCGAGGTTTAGAAACTTTTTTGTGAGCTCTTCATTTGTTGAAATGTAATTGGATGAGTTGACTATAACATCTTTTTTTGTTTGCTCTGTGTTAGTAGAGATTACATTATCCAGAGGGGTATATGCATCGTTGCTTAAAAACCCAAGCTCTATATTTGAAGCTGTTTTAGACTCGATGATGTCAAATATCTTATGCTCGCCGTAGCTTCCCGCACTTCCTACAAAGAGTAAAAATTCAGGCTTATCAAAGAGACAGAGCCTTGTGAGATTTATAGCGGATTCAATTAGCCCTACTCCCATTGGAGTAGCAAAATCGAAGGTTTCGCTGTTTCCTGCACATATTATCATATACTCATCTCTACAGTCTTACCGGTATGTTATTGTCATGAAGATAGCGTTTTAAATCCATAATATTTATCTCTTTGTAGTGAAAGATACTCGCTGCGAGTGCTGCATCTGCACCGTGCAAAAACGCCTCTTTTATATGCTCCATAGTTCCCGCTCCGCCGCTTGCGATAACTGGGACATTAACTGCACGGCTTATCTGCTCGGTTATGTTGAGCTCAAATCCCGCTTTTGTTCCGTCTGCATCCATTGAGGTTAAAAGTATCTCACCGCTTCCGCGATCAACCACCTCTTTTGCCCACTCTACTGCATCTATGCCTGTATCTACACGACCGCCGTTTAGATAGACGTTATATCTATTGCCTGTTTTTTTGACATCGATTGCAGTTACAATGCACTGCGAACCGAATCTTTTCGCGCCCTCGTTTATAAGCTCTGGTCTTTTAATCGCCGCAGAGTTCACACTAACTTTATCGCATCCGACATTTAAAAGTTTGTATATATCATCAAGTTTTCTGATTCCGCCGCCGACTGTTAAGGGGATAAAGATTTCACGCGCAACCTGAGCTACTATATCTACAATAGTATCGCGGTTGTCGCTTGAAGCAGTGATGTCCAAAAATGTAATTTCATCCGCTCCCTCTTCGTTATATCTCTTCGCGACTTCTACCGGATCGCCCGCATCTTTAAGTCCGACAAAATTGACACCTTTGACAACGCGTCCATCTTTAACGTCAAGACATGGAATAATTCTTTTTGCAAAATAGTTCAAAACTCTACCTTTTGTAATATAGTGAAATTATACACACAATGGCTTATAGTTAGTTTTGGTATTTCAAATGTTTCACATGAAACATAAAATAATGTGGTTTTATTTATAATTATTATACGATTGTCTAATAATAGCCTCTTAACAATAAATTCAGCTTTAAAAAAGTAGTGTACACTAAAGTTATTTTTATTGATATTAATCAATTGTAAGCAAAATTACTATATGATGTCAGTCAATGGAAAAAATTATAGCTAAAAAGAAGTTCGGACAGAATTTCTTAAAAGACGAGACTGTTTTACGAAAAATCGTCGAAGCGATGCCCAACAATAACAATAAAATTGTAGAAATTGGGCCTGGCTTAGGTGATTTAACTAAATATTTAGTAGATGTCAAAAGTGTAGAAGCTTTTGAGGTCGATACCGATTTGTGTAAACTGTTACAAAAAAAGTTTGAAAAAGAGATCGCAACCAAGCAGCTCCACATTAATTGTGGAGACGTATTGACTACTTGGAAGAGTGAGCTTATAGATGAGTCGTATGATTTGGTGGCGAATTTGCCATACTATATAGCGACTAACATAATTCTAAAAGCCCTCGCAGATTCAAAATGCAAAAATATACTTGTAATGGTACAGCTTGAAGTGGCAGAGAAGTTTTGTGCACATGAAGGCGATAAGGTATTTGGTTCTTTGAGTATTATAACTCAGAGTGCAGGGGAAGCGCAATTGATTGTGAAGGTCCCCCCAAGTGCTTTTGAGCCTCAGCCAAAAATAGACTCCGCAGTTTTTTTGATAGAAAAACAGAGTGATAGATTTGACAAAGATTTTGAGGATATGCTTAGAGTTGCATTTACGCAGCCTCGCAAAACTCTTATGAAAAATCTCTCTGCCGTTTATGAAAAAAATATACTTCAAGAAGTTTTTGAGAAACTTAGCCTAGCACAAACGATTCGTCCTCATCAGGTCTGTACAAATGACTATCACCAACTCTATAAACTAACAAGGAGTTTGGATGGAACAAGAGAAGCAAGAAAGTGTTAAAAGCACTTCTCAAGAAAATCGTAAACAATATAACAACAATAAAAGACACAACAACCCAAGTAGACCAAGTGGTCAAGACGACAACAAGCAAGCAGCGGCCGCTCCCGCAGGTAACGCTAAAAATAAGAACGCGTCAAGAGGTCGCCGACGCCAAAGCACACCAATAAATGATAACTTAAAGGCATTTGTCGAGATAAATCAAGAGGCGCATAAGCAGAGACTTAATCCGCACTATAAACTCGATCTGAACTCAAATGAGAAGATTCGCATAACTCCGCTTGGAGGCCTTGGTGAAATCGGCGGAAATATCATGGTAATTGAAACAGAAAAAGAGGCCATATTAGTAGACGTCGGTATGAGTTTTCCGGATGAGGACATGCATGGCGTTGATATTTTGGTGCCGGATTTTACATATATTCGTGAGATAAGAAACAAAATTAAAGCAGTAGTCATTACCCATGCCCATGAGGATCACATCGGAGCGATGCCGTACCTCTATAAAGAGATGCAGTTTCCTATATATGCCTCACCTCTTCCTTTGGCTATGATAGGCAGTAAATTTGATGAACACCATATAAAAGATTTTAAACAGTATCTCAACCCTATCGAAAAAAGAAAACTATATAAAATTGGCAATGATTTTGAAGTAGAGTGGATGCATATGACGCACTCTATTATAGATTCGTCATCATTGGCTATTACAACAAGCGCAGGAACGATTATCCATACGGGTGACTTTAAGATTGACCATACTCCGGTAGACGGCTATACGGCAGATTTACATAGACTTGCTCATTACGGCGATAGAGGCGTTCTTTGTCTTTTGAGTGACTCTACCAACTCTCATAACATCGCACCTACACTATCAGAACTCAATGTTGCACCTGCGCTTGATAGAGTGTTTGCAAAGGCTGAGGGAAGAGTAATCCTCTCAACATTTAGCTCAAATGTTCACCGTGTTTACCAGGCGATACAGTATGGCGTAAAGTATGGACGTAAAGTATGTGTCATCGGTCGCTCAATGGAGAGAAACATTGAAGTTGCAATGCAGTATGACTATATAAAACTGCCAAAAAATATATTTGTAGAACCTGACCAGATAGCGCATCTCAACGACAAAGATGTTCTTATAATCACTACAGGTTCACAAGGCGAGCCAAGTTCTGCGCTTTTTAGGATGTCAATCGGCGAGCATAGACATGTCAAAATTAAGCCGACCGATTTAATCGTTCTCTCATCTCGCCCAATCCCGGGAAATGAAGGCTCAATCTCCGGAATGTTAAACTACCTTCAGCGCGCAGGAGCAAAAGTCGCCCAAGACAGAGAGCTACATGTGTCCGGTCACGGTTCCATTGAGGAGCAGAAACTTATGCTCCGTCTGGTAAATCCTAAGTTCTTTTTACCGATTCACGGTGAGTACAATCATGTTATGAAACATAAAGAGACTGCAGTAATGTGTGGTGTTCCGGAGCGTAATATACATATCATGAATGATGGAGACACTATTGAGATTGCTCCTAAATATATGAGAAAAGTAAAAACCGTAAGAACGGGTAAAACATATATTGACAATCAAAATAACCATAAAATAGAAGATGACATTGTGCTAGATCGTCAAAAACTTGCATCAGACGGTGTTGTAATGATTGTTGCTCAGATTGACGGACAGCACTCGACAATGCTATCTAAGCCGATAGTGACATCATTTGGAATTGTTGCAGACAAGCAAGATAAGTTTTTTGCTAAAGAGATAGAGGAAGTTCTAGAGCACTTCCTTGTAAATATCAAAGAGGGGCTTCTTGAGAATCCAAGAGCACTCGAAAATGATCTTCGTCAGGTTGTTAGAAAACATATCTATAGAAAGATGAAAAAATATCCGTTTATTGTTCCGCATATTTTTATTATGTAGATCAATATTTTTGATATGCGGAAGAGATCCCGCATATCATTAAACCTCCACTTATTTCCGACCTCTTTGTACAATAGTAGTAATTTACTAGACACTTTTTCGATACTATTACCCAAATTTAGCAAAATAGTTTAATCTCTTTAAATTTTTAAGACAACGGGGTAGTTTTGAGTATAAATAATGTTTTTGTAGATATTGTAGATTTGCATCCTTCAAGAATAGCCGTTTATGAAGAAAATGGAAATTTTTTCTATGCAAACAGTAACTACATAAAAGCTTACGGTATTGAGATGTCAGAGAAAGAAAGTTTAAATTTTGATAAGATTAAACCATATGAGGTAACATTCGAGTATATAAAATCTCAACTAATTACATCAAAGAGCTTCAGTATTCAAGAACTTGAAGATTCTACTTTATTTGAATCTCTATTTTTTTATACAACTTCAAAATATCTTATCCATATCTCTTCAAATATTACAATATTAAAAGAAGCAGACAAAAAAATCTACTATCATGCAAATTATGATTCGCTGACTACGCTTCCAAATAGATCTTATTTTAAAAAACAACTCAAAAGTATACTTCAAGAATCTTCACGCAACGGCTCCAAAATGGCTCTGTTTTTTATAGATGTAGATAAGTTTAAAGAGGTGAATGATACATACGGTCATGATGTAGGCGATAAAATGCTCGTTACCATAGCGAAGAGACTTTTAAACAGTGTTAGAGAGGATGATATAGTAGCTAGGATAGGAGGCGATGAATTTGTTTTAATAGCCAAAGATATAAAAAATATAGAGATATTAGAGCAGTTAGCGCTTAAGCTACAGAATAAAATCAGAGAGCCGATAGAGATAGATACGCATATCTTCAATGTAACGCTCTCTATCGGCATTGCAATATCCGCAACATGGAGCGACAAGCCAAGAACTTTTGAAAAATGCCGACATAGCCATGTATGAGGTTAAAAAAAACAAAAGAGATGATTTTAGAATTTATAACAAGTCGATGTTATGTGAGGCAGCTACAAAATTATCAATGAAAACAGAGATAAGAAGAGCATTGGAACAAAATGAATTTGTCATGCATTATCAACCGGTTATAGATTTCCGTACTAACTCCATCATAGGGGCAGAGGCGCTTGTAAGATGGTATCATAGCAAAAGGGGCATACTGGAACCAAATGAGTTTTTGGAACTTATCTTAGCAGGAGATCTGGATAAAGAGTTTAACTGCATGGTTGTTTCAAAAGTTTTAAATGATCTGGCAATAATGAATGAAACTTTTTTAAATAAGAAACTAACCATGTCTATCAATATATCAAAGAGTCAGTTTTTTAGTCCAACTTTTTCTTCAAATGTATCGGATGCATCAAAAAACTTTGGGATAGACAAATCGCAAATAGAACTCAAAATTGTAGAAAATCAGATAATGAAAAATGCTTCTATAGCAAAAGAGAACATAGAAACTCTCCATTTGATGGGATTTAAAATAGCCTTGGATGATTTTGGAGTAGAGCACTCAAGTCTGAATAATCTAAAAAATTTCAAAGTTGACAAGTTAAAGATAGACAGATTGTTTATAAAAAACATAGCTCAAGATGAAAATGATTTAAATATTGTAAAATCTATAGTAAATACGGCAAAACTTTTTAATCTCAAAGTACAGGCAGAAGGAATAGAGACAAAAGAGCAGTATCTGAAATTAAAAAAAATTGGATGTGACTTTTCACAAGGTTTTTACCACTCAAGTGCCTTGCCTATGGATGAGTTTATACACTATTTTAATAAAACTTGATACTATAAAAACAAATAAAAAATTTAAATAAGATTGAAACATGAAGAACAATAGGTTAATAAGATTATCAAGCAGCTGCTACTGGAGTATGGAAACAGAGTCTCTCTCAGTAGAGGGGGTGGATATTAAATTGTCCATTTCACAGAAAAAGTTGTTTAAATTTTTAGTTAAGCATATAAACAAACCTGTTCTAAATTTAGATATATCTTATGAACTGCATGACTCTTTAGATAGAGAGTTCAATGAAAAAAGTGTGCGCAATTTTATAACAGGGCTTAGAAAATTAGCTCCATGTCTTAATCTTGTAAATATATACGGCGGATACTATATGCTTAAAAGTGAGCAAATTAGCAAATACATAAAGCTTAAAGAGCAGTTTTTTGAGATAATAGAGCAATCAAAAAATCCTATAGTTGTCACTAGCCCAAATGAATATGACAACCCCATAATTTATGTTAATGAGGCATTTTGTGAGTTGTTTGGGTATGAGTATGAAGAAGCGGTAGGTCAAAATTGCCGCTTTTTACATAGCAACGATACAGAGCAGGAAGCTCTTAAACAGATAAGAGAAGCAATAAGTGCGCAAAAGTCTGTAGAAGTAAATATCTGTAACTATACCAAAGATGGAAACATGGTTTATGAAGATGTCACTATTAGTCCGATTTTTGATAAACAAAAAGAGAAACTTAGCTACTTTTTAGGCATATACAAAGATGTTACATCAGTGCCGCTCTTTTTGGAAAAAGTCCAAGAAGTTCTTTAGAAGAATTTTATGGTGCTAAAAAACTTCTTAAAAAATCATCACATCATTTTCTCAGCTATTTCTTGATACTCTATCGTTATAAAAACCTTACAAAGGCAGTGAAATTGTCCGATAACGAAGATACGAAATTTGAAAATGCCGTAAAGACCATGATGTTTCATGTGGGAGAAAATCCTGAGAGGGAAGGGCTTTTAAAAACTCCTCAGAGAGTTAAAAAAGCATATGAGTTTATATTTGGCGGTTATAAAGAGGACCCAAGAGAGATACTCAAATCTGCGCTATTTACAAGCTCAAATGACGAGATGGTTCTTCTAAAAGATATAGAGTTTTACTCCACTTGCGAGCATCATCTTCTGCCTATTATCGGGCGTGTGCATGTGGCATATATTCCAGATGGAAAGGTAGTAGGACTCTCAAAAATCCCACGTGTCGTAAATGTTTTTGCCCGTCGTATGCAGATTCAAGAGCAGTTGACGGAGCAGATAGCCGATGCAATCATGGATACCATAGCGCCAAAGGGTGTAGCGGTCGTTATTCAGGCAAGGCATATGTGTATGGAGATGAGAGGCGTTGAGAAGATAAACTCAACTACGACATCATCGGCTCTGCGCGGACTATTTAAAAAAGATGAGAAAACAAGAAGCGAATTTTTCTCTTTGATAAACTCTCCTACGGGTTCACGTTATTAGACAGACTCAAAAGCAGGGAGATTTTTAATGCCTTTTTCTTCACTAAAAAACAGAATCTCAAATAAAAAATATTCGGTCGCATTCGGCGAGGTTGTTAAAATAAATGCAACCGTAATTACTGCTCGCGGGTTAAAAGTGAGCATAAGCGATATAGTAAAGATTATCTCAAACGATACCAACCAAGAGACTATCGGGATGGTTACCGAGATAGACGGTGCTACATTTTTTATTACGCCTTTTAGCTTTGTTGAGGGATTTTGTTCTGGAGATAGAGTCTTTTTAGACCAAACCGGTTTAAATATTCCGGTAGGTCAATCTCTGCTCGGACGCGTTGTAGACCCGTTTATGAGACCTATTGATGGCAAAGGAGTTGTAAACGGCTCTAAACTTATGCCGATTATTAAAGCGCCCATTGCAGCCATGAAGCGCGGCATGATAGATGAGATTTTTAGCGTCGGGGTGAAGAGTATAGATGGGCTCTTGACCTGCGGAAAAGGTCAAAAACTCGGTATATTTGCGGGAAGCGGTGTCGGAAAATCAACACTTATGGGAATGATTGTAAGAGGCTCTGATGCCCCCATAAAAGTTGTTGCACTTATAGGCGAGAGAGGTAGGGAGGTTCCTGAGTTTATAGAGAAAAATCTAGGTGGAAACCTTGAAAATACCGTAATCGTGGTGGCTACATCTGACGACTCCCCGCTTATGAGAAAGTACGGTGCTTTTGCAGCTATGAGTGTGGCTGAGTTTTTTAAAGATCAGGGACTTGATGTTTTGTTTATCATGGACTCCGTGACTAGATTTGCGATGGCTCAAAGAGAGATAGGTTTAGCCCTTGGCGAACCTCCTACTTCAAAAGGTTACCCGCCATCATCACTCACACTGCTTCCACAGCTTATGGAGCGTGCAGGAAAAGAGGAGGGCAAAGGCTCGATTACTGCTTTTTTTACCGTTTTGATAGAGGGCGATGATATGAGCGATCCGATTGCAGATCAGTCTCGCTCTATTTTAGACGGTCATATAGTGCTCTCACGCGAACTTACAGACTTCGGTATATATCCGCCGGTACATATACTAAACTCTGCTTCTAGGGTTATGAATGACATCATCTCGGACGAGCATCTCAAAGCAGTTCTGAAATTTAGAAGACTCTATACAATCCTCAAAGAGAATGAGATGTTGATTCGTATAGGTGCGTACACGAAGGGCGGAGATCCGGACTTGGATGAAGCAATAGCTAAAAAAGGTGAGATGGAGAAGTTTTTGATTCAAAATTCGATGCAAAAGAGCGATTTTAACGATACCTTAGATACGCTTTTAAAGCTTACAGCCCCTTCATTATAATATCGTTGTATCTCCAGCTGTCTCTTGTGGGTCTATCTTCATGGGATTGTGTTATAGCAAGTTTATGAGATGAGATTTTTTCAAACTTTTTCATAAGATGGCTAATCTCGCTGTCTACCCCGAATATATCTATATAGGTATAGATTATCGCCTCTGCACCCTTAAAATTATTTTTCTCCATTAAGATGCCTATTCTTGTATGAAAGCTCACCCTCAGAAGATCTCCTACCTTGTTGCTTCTGCTGGGTAAACCAAGAAGCTGACCCAATGTCTTTTTAATATCTTTTATACTCCCCTCAAGCGCGTACTCCTCGCATTTTTGCATAAGTTTTGACCAGTGTTTCTCAAGAAGTATTCCCAGTTCCGTGCTTCTTAGAAACTTATATAGGTCTAAAAGTTCATAGCAGCGCTTAAAGTCGTTCTCTTCATACGCATTTTGAAGCAATTTTGCATGTTTGCATTTTAGCTGTAGTTCTTCTCTCTTTTGGCTTATATGAGGAATCTTCTCAAGAGTAAGCAGAAGCTCTTCTGCTTTGTCGATTTGTGCCGCTTTTATATTTTTCTCAACCTCAAGGAGAGTCTCCTCTATTTGGTTATTCATAGCTATATAGTTTGGTATCTGCTTAAAGAGTTCATTTTTATCTACAAGCTTGTTTATAGTTTGAAAATCCCTCTTTTGTATGGCTCTTAGCAGGTCTACAAACTCTCTGTTTTGTGTAAGAAGAAGTTTTATAAGAGGCTTTTTTGAGATTACACCTGTGTACTCGGCAAAAAGAGCTCTGGCACCAGCTATGTTATTTTGTACAATATGCCTTTGGGCGTTTGAGAAGGCGAGTCTGAAAATCTGCTCCATTTTTTTATATTGAACTGTTCTTTTTAGAGGCTCATGTTTAGAGCAGATGGCATAAGCTAGGGCATACTTTTTTTCTAAAAAGAGCGCTTGAAATCTAAGGTAGTTTTCAAAAGCGCCAAAGAGCTCTTTTATGACACTCTCTTTTGATTTTATATCTCTGTATGGGCTTAGAATCTGGGTGGCATAAGCTCTGTTTTGATTGATAAGCGCTTTTAGAGCGATCTCATAACTTTTTTCAAACCTCTCCTCAAGAGCTTTATGTTCATGTGAGCCTTGAAGCATAGGCTCTTTGGCAATTAGTTCAAAGGCCTCTTTGAGTGCATTGTGGGCAATTAGAGATTTTAATCTTGTGATACCGGGAAGTTCAATATGCAAGATATCGTTGTTTTGAAGAGCGACAACAAGCGAATCACTCTTTACAATATCTACAAATTTTATTTTAGAATCAAGCTCAATATATTTACTATGCGCAATTTTGCAATTTTTCACATCAATAATCGTAATTATATTCGAGTTGCCGCTTACTAAAATATAGTTTGGATTTGGCATTACAATTATTCTATTAATTGATGCGATAGGCGTATCTATGCTCTTATGACTCTCTTCATCTAAGAGCGAGACAATGTCTATTTTTCCGTTGTCTTTTGCGCATATAAGCGTATCTTTATTTAAAAAGCAAAGAGCGTTAATGCGGGTTTTATTGTAGGTAAGAATGCTTGTATTTGTCTGCGAGTAGAGGTCGATTATATAGATAGCACCCCCATAACCGCTACATGCAAAAGAGTTATTGTAAAATGCAAATGAGCTTACATAGTTTTGGCTCTCTCTTGTTATTCTCTTTCTGTCGTATGGAAAAGAGCAGAGTCTGGAGAGAAGCGATGGCTGATTTGTTTTGTATTGAAGAACTCTGCCGTTTTTGCTTCCGGCGATAATATAGTTTGAAGATGGGTCAAAAGTTATAATATCAATATCTTCGTCATGAGTCTCAATGGTATATGCAATTTCTTTAGATTGTATCTCTAAAATATAAATAATTCGATTGTTGACAAAAGCAAAAAATTCACGATTTGGACTAAAAGCAGAGGCTGTTACGTTTGTGTTAAGATAAGCGTTAGCAATACTTTTTTTTATTTCACACTCGTCAAAATCAAATATTTTAACTCCATGAAACTTGGTATTATAGGCAATAAGCGAATCATCCAGTGCTTTTAATAGGGTAATATCTGATTTTGCTTCTTGGCATTTGTATATTTTAGGCATGAAATATTATAGATTAAAAAGGTAGTGTTTGAACTGAATTTTTTGGTAATGAGGAGCAAGAGCCGCAAAGAGGCAGCTCTGTTTTAGAA